>NZ_CP119078.1:0-147500 GCF_029026145.1 Legionella cardiaca
GTAGCGCATGAAACGCCTGAGAAAATTTTCAAAGTAATTGTTGATCCTCTAGTTGGTGTAATGCCATTTCAATGCCGTGAAGTAGGCTTTAAATTAGGTCTAAACGATGAACAAATTAAGCAATTTACCCATCTCATGATGGCTTTGGGTAAAATGTTTGTAGAATGTGACTTAAGTCTTTTAGAAATTAATCCTTTGGTGGTCACAAAAACGGATCAATTACTTTGTCTGGATGGCAAAATTAATGTTGATGGCAATGCTCTTTACCGACAACCTAAGCTAAAAAGCATGCGTGATACCACTCAAGAAGATGAGCGTGAAAACAGAGCGACAGACTGGGAATTGAATTACATTCCTTTGGATGGAACGATTGGTTGCATGGTCAATGGTGCTGGACTTGCTATGGCAACCATGGATGTAATTAAGCTTCATGGTGGTGAACCTGCAAACTTTCTGGACGTTGGTGGTGGTGCTACTAAAGAGCGTGTTAGCGAAGCATTTAAAATCATTTTGTCTGATAAAAATGTCAAAGGAATTTTGGTTAATATATTTGGTGGAATCGTTCGTTGCGATTTAATTGCTGACGGAATTATTGCAGCGGTTAAAGAAGTTGATGTCAAAGTTCCTGTTGTTGTGCGTCTCGAAGGCAATAATGCTCAATTAGGCGCTGATATTTTAAATAAAAGTGATTTAAACGTTATCGCAGCAGATAGCTTGACCGATGCTGCGAAGAAAATTGTGGCAGCAGTTGCCTAATTATCATTAGGAGCTTTATCGGTAAAAACCGTAAAGCATCCTGAACTTAAATTTCGAGGCTAACAATGAGTGTATTAGTAAATAAACAAACAAAAGTAATTTGCCAGGGCTTTACTGGTAAACAAGGTACCTTTCATTCTGAACAAGCTATTGCCTATGGTACTCGCATGGTTGGAGGGGTTACCCCAGGAAAAGGTGGTCAAAACCATTTAGGTTTGCCTGTTTTTAACACCGTGCGCGATGCTGTTCAAGAAACTGGTGCGGAGGCTTCTGTAATTTATGTGCCTGCGCCATTTTGCAAAGATTCAATTCTTGAAGCAGCCGAAGCGGGTATTAAATTAATTGTTTGTATTACTGAAGGTGTGCCTGTTCTTGATATGTTACAAGTTAAAGTATATTTAGAGAATAATACCCAAGCACGCTTAATTGGTCCTAATTGTCCAGGTATCATCACTCCCGGAGAATGTAAAATCGGTATTATGCCTGGTTCAATTCATTTACCTGGTAAGGTGGGTATCGTGTCGCGATCTGGTACACTAACTTATGAAGCAGTTAAGCAAACAACAGATAAAGGCTTTGGTCAAAGTACTTGTATCGGAATAGGAGGAGACCCCATTCCTGGTACTAGTTTTATTGATGCATTGGCGCTCTTTGAAAAAGATCCACAAACAGAAGCCATTATTATGGTTGGCGAAATCGGTGGTTCGGCAGAAGAAGAAGCAGCAGAATTTATTAAGGCACACGTCAAAAAACCAGTGGTCTCTTACATCGCTGGCGTTACTGCACCCGCTGGTAAGCGCATGGGGCATGCAGGAGCAATCATTTCTGGAGGAAAGGGAACTGCTGCAGAAAAATTTGCTGCTCTTGAAGCTGCTGGTGTTAGAACAGTACGCTCACCTGCGGATCTGGGTGATGCGATTGCTGAAGTTACTGGTTGGTAAGAACCGTTCCTAACTCAAGCCTTGAAAATTATCAAGGCTTGAGGTTTGCTCATTGCATGAAGCTTCCTCGCTACACTCCAGATGACGTGACCGCTCTTGTATTCTCTCACAAGCCGCCGGATAGTAAGATAAAAGAATCTATTTTTTAAACTTTTTCTTGATCACTTCATCAAACAAAACCTTTTTATCATCTGTTAATTCATTGCGGCGTAAAGTCATCATTTCTTCAATACTTCCCTGGATACACTCAGGCGTTAAGCGGTCCGTAATTAATACTCCATTGAGATGATCAATTTCATGCTGAAGAACTCTGGCATAAAATCCACTTTCGTTAGTTTGATGTTCCATTCCTTGTTCATCAAAATAGCTAAGTATAATTTGTTGATAACGGGGTACTTTACCAGCTTTGCTGGCTACTGAATAACAACCTTCAAAATCATTGAATATACCAGCACGTTCTACTCCCTGATAGGAAGGATTAATTAAAATATGCATCGGATAAACTTTTACATTATCACGCAGCAAAGCGGCTTCTTCGGGAATATAAATAGCAATAATTTGGGTATGATGATTGACCTGAGGGGCAGCAAGACCTACACCACCCAATTGAAATAATTTTTCCTTCATTGCTTGAATTAATGCTAAATTTTCACTGCTTAAAGGAAAACTAACTACTTTTGCGGGTGTTTTTAGAACATTCGTAAATTGCTTTTGCTCGATAGTAACAATATTCAGGGCCTGTGTTTGTGAAGTCATAATAAATGTTAATCCTAAAATAAAAAATCTACTGTGAATGACAGTGATTTTAAATCGTCTGGCCAGAGCTAAAAATGTAATTGTCATCTATTTCATTTATATTCGCTGATTATTTTATAGATAAGAAAGGTAGAAACAGGTAAAGCAGTATGCATCAGCCAATTATGGTACCGCAACCACCGGTCTTTCATTTGAATCAGGAACCACAGGCTCCGGTAAATCATAACTTCGCGCTGCTTCAGGTGCAAACAAAGTGTAACGACGCGGTAGTGAGTAAGATTCGGTTGGTGCTTTAGCAGCCGTCTCTAATTTTTGCGCAAGCACTTTATATTTTGGCGTGTAGAGATGTAAAGCTGAGAGCAATGACATTATACACTGCGCAATCCATGCAAAGCTTAGAGTATTATAATGATGGTAAGCTAGCATGGTTGCTTTAAAGGAACCTTTTTTAACTTCTGTAGCAATATCTTCAAGGCGTTTTTCAACGGTCTGTTCACTGTGAGCTATGCGTTTTAAATTATCAATAATTTCAACTTTATTTGCTAATGTTCTTGCACTTTCAAAAAAAGAAGTTCCTCTTTGGATAGATTGATTGACTTTACCAAAATAACCATCAAATTCAGCTAGTACTGTACGAACGGCCTCCAAATGCGAGTATTTAGAAAAATTGCGCCGGTCGAAAGTTCGTACTTCGGCACTCAATAAGGATTTAATCGTCGCATCAATATCTTGAGCTACTTTGGCTTGTTCAATAATTGCAAGGGATTTAGTCTGTAAAAAATCTTTTAAGGTGTTGTTATATTCATCCCGTGTATGAAGCAGACCAATATAACGAGAGGTAGCTAACTTCAGCTCACGAGCAAATGCTTTCTCCGTATAATCGTCAATAAATTTAGCACTAGCGTTTTCTTGATTTTCTTTGACTTTATTAAGATAAGTACTTCTTTCTTTCACCGCATTAATTTCAAATTGTAGCGAATTATTACAACCTTGGTAATAATTCAAAACCGTTGTAATCATTTGTATAACATTCGCTGTCTGAGGTGTTTTTTTAGCCTCTGTAGTAACAGGCGTTTCTTGCGAAACTGGTTCAGTCTTGGGACTTTGGGCTTCGGGAATAGATTTTTCTGGCTCAGAAAGGGTTGATTCCGTCTTTTCTTGCGTAATTATAGTCTCTTTCTCGCTAGTATCTTCACGCGCGCCCTTAGTATGCGTAGAAGGGGTTTCTGTCGTTACAAAAGGGACTTGAAAAGTCTGCAAAATATTTTCTACTTCCTTATATTTTCCTTCAGTAGCTCCAGCATCAGGCACTCTTAAATGTTTCTTCTCTTCCCTAATAATAGGCAGTGCTGCTTCATAGAGTCGAAGTAAACGCTCTTTATTAGATTCAAGCAATGACGTCGGTAAATGAGCCGCCGCAGTGGTGTAACTATCTATTTCTGCCTTAAGAGCACTGACTAACGCATATTTATCAGTTAGCGTGGCTTTGGCAGGGTCATATTTATCAGTATTTAATTCCTCAACCTTAATCGTTAAGCGCGGATCTTTGCTGTCGGTTGGAAACATTTGGGCTTTTATCTTTTCACTACGTCTACGCGCGGCCTCAGCACGGTAAGTGATAGGAGCTAAGGTGCTGACAAGAGCAATATGCTCTTGTGAACTTAAGCCAAGGGATTCGAGGAATGCTTGATGGAATTCATCAAGTATAGATTTCATTGGATCAGATAATAACCCTGGTGCTAAGCCCAGTTTATCTTCCCATGCATCGGTTTCTATTAAAATTCGAACAAAAAGATCATTATTAAGATCTTCTAAGTGAGCAAGAGCTGCCTCATGGCTGAGTTTTGTAAATTCATTAAGTTTACGTTTAAGCTCTTTGTAGAGACGATACATTGTTGGTGTTTCAAGCAATAACTTAAAGTAAGAATTTGAGTTTTCAACGATACGTTCAATATTAAGGGTAGCCTGTTTTGCGTATTTATTAACCGTATCCTTGGTTTCTTTAGACAAGCTATTGCCACCTGTCGCTGCTTTAATATGTTCAGGAATAAGCGCAAAAGCATGCAATGCATGCCAAAGTCCGCTATATTTAACTGTTTTATCCTGGAATTGAGGTTGTTCTAATTTAACTTCTTCACTGCCTACAACGTAATTTTCTTTTTGCTCTATAAACGCTTGGTAAATAACTAAGGCTTTGCTCTTTAATTCTTCTGCAAGTAAGGATAAATGAGGATCAACAGCTAAATCTTTTGCGAGCTCAAATAGTTCATCCACATGCCCCTTAGCCTGGACAAGATGATAAACATAAAAAATCTGCGTACTCTTCTGATCTAATTTCTCAAGTTGGATACAAATGTGTTCCAGGTGATATAAACTATTGAAAATACGCTTTAGAACAGCTACTTGCCTGCTTTCGACAAGCGCAGTATTTTTGTTCTCCATTTCGGGAAAGGGAACACCCTTCCAAGCGGGTAATAATTTATCTCTTACCGTTTGATTGAAAACACTCGTTAGTTGGGTTAAAGAAGCCCTATAAGCTGCAATGGCTTTTGAGTAATTAGTATGTTTTATTAAATAGGATGCTCGACTACCGCCACTATTATCTGGAGTCAACACCTGCTCTTTTATGTGGGTAACATATTTTTGTTTAGCTAGTTCTTGATACTCTTCAGCTTTTACTTTATAAAATTCGGCTAAACTGGTAAACAATCCAAACAGGGCATCCGTGTTGTTTGTATCGAAACAATCGATTAAAACCTCTTCTTTCGTTTCTTTCTCTTTTTCGTCTTCTTTGTTATCTTCTTCATCAATATAAGGTTTCTCTGATAGCATATCAACGATAGCTCTGTCTTGTTGCTCTGCCTTTTTTCGACTAGGCATCTTTTCTACAAGATAGGGTTGAAATTGGCTATATAAGCGGCGCAATTGCTTCTTTACATCGCTATCTTTAATTTCCGCTAAAGGCTTTTGTCCTGGCTCAGCAAGGATATCCAAAAATTCCTGCAGTGCAATTTGAGCTTCAATGATTTTGGCATATTTGCTTTGATAGTATTGGTCCAAAGTATTTGTTTGCTCTAGCGTCAAGGATGCCTGATTACTTACCCAGGTATTTTCAGCATCTTTTGCAAATTGTACCTTAGCAAAGCCGTCGGTATCCTGATTCAATTTCAGGTGAAATTCTTGAGTGGCAACATCCTTTTTAAGGGCTGCTTGAAGGATTTTTTTAAAATCGGCAAGGCGTGTAAGTACCACAGAGTCTGTTTGGTTATTTAGTCCGCGCCAGGCGCTTGCTAACTGACGAAAAACTCCATTATTATCGATCAAGTTCGCAATAATTAAATTGGTTAATTCTGGGTCAATTGTTTCTGCATAAGGCAGTAAATTTTTAAGTTCATTTTTTAATTTTTCTTTAACATCTGGTGGCAGATTTGATAAAGAATATTGTGCATATTGAGCATTTTCAATTGCCAATGCAGCTTGACTACTGATCCATATACTTTCAGCACCTCTTGAAGATTGTAAAACAATATGCGCCTTAGCAGGGTCAATACCTAAAGCCAGAGCGTCGTTATGTGTAACGAGGGGCATTCTATTTTTGTAAGGAAAAACATTGATATCGGCCTGAGTTTCTACGGAATCAATAATATCCTGATTTAATTTAATGTGAAATTCTTGAGTTACAACATCCTTACTGAGAGCTGTTTGCAGTTTTTCCTTAAACTCGGCCAGGCCTGTAAGTGCCACAGAATCTGTTTGGCGACTTAGCAAATGCCAGGCGCTGGTCAAATAACGGAAAACACCATTGGTGTCTACCAAATTCGCGATAATTAAATTGGTTAACTCTGGATCAATTGTTTTTGCATAGGGCAGTAAATACTTAAATTCATTTTTTAATTGCTCTTTAACATCTAGGGGCAAATTTAATAAAGAATATTGTGCATATTGAGTATCTTCTATGATAGCGAAGAACTTAGTAAATGCTTGAACAGCAAATTGTTGTTTTGTTAAATTCCACTTTTCGGTGGCAATTCGTTGTCGAATCGGCTCAAGTCGCAAATCTGTAAAGAGAGCGTCTTCAATGGATAGTAACTCCGCACCTTCTTTGGAGAAATCAACGATTTTTGATACATAAATCCCTAATAATTTATAGAAAGGTTTTATATGAGTCATCATCGGTTTAGAGAGTGTCCCGGGTGCCAATAAGGCCTGATCTTCTAACCGATCAGCAAGACTAAACAATCTGGGAAGCAATTCATATTTTAATCGTCCCATATTGTGTCGAATGACTTGTTGCGAAGAATCATTCGCGTAACCTATTTGTTGTAGACTACTCATGGATAAGGTGATGATTTCACGAATAATGCGAATATAATTAAGCGCCCTAAACGACAAAAAGATGTCGCCACTTTGAAGGTTTTCTATTGATTTTAATAAGTAGAAAGCATTTTCTTGCAACTCATCGAGCTTTGCTTTATCAATTGTTGGCTGATAGGTCGATATTTGTGGTGCATAAGTTTGCAGATAAACCGTGAGCTGTTGGATATAACCGGGTAAGACTGCCCCAAAGTGAGCCAGAAAATCATAATCAAAGTTACCCTCATTAGGCTTCATTTGGGCAATAGCAATACCACTGATCAAACCAGCGGTGCGTCCTATTGGATAATCTTTGAGGGTAGACGTTAGTTCGATTGCTCCATTTTTATGAGCATCTGCATAAGCTTTAATTGGCGCTAATAATTGAATGACGTGTTGAAGTTCGCTGCCCAAAACCTCATTAAAATCAATATCAAGATGCGTTAATAAGTAACTCGCTTTGTACCCATGTTCAATGGTTTTATAGTAAAGCTTTGACAAGACCTGCAAAAGTTGTTTTTTATCACTATATCTTAAATTAAGGGATTGCAAGTCTTCGAAAGCTAATTGAGCATGGTAGAGTGCATTGACAACTTGTTTGATTTGAACGACTTGTTTGGGTTCATGCTCAAAATTGCTAAAAGGCTCACCTTCGGCATTGATTGCTGTGAAGAAAGGTTTAATTTTTTCACTAAAATAAGGACCTTTAAGGGAAACAAGAATTTTTCCTCTCAGATTTTTCAAAAAGTTAGCGATGTCTTTTTCTTTAAAGTTATCAAGTAACTCAAGATATCGTTCTAGCATTCTGGTCTTAATAGAAGATTGATGCGTTCAAATGATATAGGATCATTATTAAGAAAACATTAACACGACGATAATTTTCATTATTTTACAGCGTAACCATCTCTAATTTTCGCTCGAAAAATGCTTCATCTTCTAGCCAAGGTTTTGTCAGATAGGAACATTATGGTCTTCTACTGTTGCTGCATCCTATTTTTGTATACCATCTAGGGCCCGATTAAGTGATGAGCTTGGAAGGAATATGAACAATTGGAAAACATTGGCAGATATTCGTCGTGAATATGGTGAGTTAGTTTTGGCAGAAGAGTCTTTACCTGAAAATCCAATAATACAATTCAAGCTGTGGTTTGAAGAATCCTTGACAGTAGAGAAGAGCGATCCGACCGCTATGGTACTTTCAACGGTGGATCATAAAGGGTTTCCAGATTCTCGTGTTGTTTTGCTGAAAGGCTTAGAGGATGATGCGTTTATTTTCTATACTAATTACCAAAGTACAAAATCGTTACAGCTCAGCGAAACGCCTTATGCTGCTTTAAATTTTTATTGGCCACAGATGGCACGCCAGATTCGTATTCGTGGGCGTGTAAAAAGAACAACTAAAAAACAATCAGACAGTTATTTTGCCACAAGACCATTACCTAGCCAGTTAAGTGCAATTATCTCTGCTCAAAGCCAGCCAATTGATAGCCGGAAAGCTTTAGAAGAGGCCTTAAATAAATTAATTGCCGCACATGGACAAGAAGCGGTTGTGCGTCCCCAAAATTGGGGGGGGTATTTAGTTATTCCAGATGAGATAGAGTTTTGGCAAGGACGGAACAATCGCCTACACGATAGAATCTGTTATTACAAAAAGAAAAATAAATGGAGTTACTGTCGTTTGGCACCATAAATGCATTATAAATTTCAAGGTTATTGCCTTACAATTTCCGCGATTTAAATGAATTAATTAATTTGTCAAGAAAGAGTAAAAAATGATCATGCAAAGGCATGAATAAACGAGTAGGCGTAGAATGGGGATAAAGAGAAGTGTCATTAGTGTTTAGGAGAATTCGCACTTCAATTTCATGAATGGCAAGAAATAGCGGACTCGATTTACAAAGACGCTAAAGAGAGGGTATCAATATGAAAGATATAAATGCGTTGTTACCACATATAAAGTTGCGTTTTGACATTGAACATCCAAATCTTGAAGAATGTTATGCTTATGGTTATGAATGCGCTTTGGCAGATATAGGTGAAGAAACTAATCCTTATCGTGAAGGAAGTTCAGAATATGAGCAATGGTCTGAAGGTTGGTGGGCGGGTTTTTATGGTGAAAAACCCTTGTACCCGCTCGCCGAGGAACTGTTAGAAGCTGATGAAGAAAAAGAGGCTGCTAATGATTACGTCTATCATTCATTAACAAATATCGTTAGCCCTAACTTTCTGGCAAAAATGCTTCGCATTACCGGTGCCATTGCCGCCACAGCTGTCGTGGGCTATCAGGTTCTTGATTTAGTTGCTTAACGCTTCCAATTGAATATGTGAATATAAAATCAAAGGCAGGAAATCCTGCCTTTATTATTTAAATAGTTTTAAAACCATACTTCTCATTCTCGCTAATTCAGCGGGATTAAATTCTTTATATAATGGGCTGCCAATATTTAAACAGACAGTAACTTCTTCACCAATTCCTTTTAATAAATCGACTCCTGATAAGCGCAGTAAATGAATATCGTTACGAATTTCTGCAGCCCAATTGTCAAGATACTCCATATTAGTGAAGACTGGCAGAAAAAAATGCTTCTCATGTTCTAAATAGAGTACTTCAGGCTGCTCAGGATTAGAGTTTTTATCAACGGGTATAATAAAATTCGCTTTAATAAACTCAAGGTAGGCTTTATTGGCCTCGACATTTTCCCCAGAAGAATCCAACGCCTTTTTAATTGCCAATTCAAGCTCATTCATAATCATTTGACCAAGATAAAAAAGGCACATTATATCTAATTTAGTGCTTAATTACCGCAAAAAGGTCACAATACTCTGATGGATATACATTTAGAGAGAAAAATGCTAAGTTGCATATCGAGCAATGTGTTGAAATAATTGTCGATAGCAGTATAATGTAGGATTGAATTTTTGCTAATTTAATGACCAACCTACTGTTTTTACATGATTTATCTCGAATTCGTCTTGGATGGAAACGGTAACAGAGTGAATTTATGAATATGATAGCAATGTCTCAGAGTGAAAAAGCGGGTCGCATCAATCGGTTAGGATTTGCCTGGATTGTTTGGGGTTTAGCGGCAGCTTTCTATTTTTCCGACTATATGGCACGAGTAGCTCCAGGCGTGATGCATCGTAGCTTGCAAATTGATTTTGGTATTAACGAGGCCGGATTCGGTATTTTGACTGCCTCGTTTTATTTCCCTTATATTCTCATGCAGATACCAGTAGGGCTCACCGTCGATCGCATGAGTATTCGTGCTATCTTGACTGTAATGTCTTTAGTAACTGCATTAGGTTGCGGTGTTTTCGGTTTAGCCGACGGTTTAGCGATGGCTTCAGTAGGGCGGATGCTTATCGGATTTAGTGCTGCATTTGCGTTTGTAAGTTCTCTTAGGTTAGCCACATCGTGGTTTCCTCCTGCTATGCTTGGTCTGCTCGCCGGTTTAACTCAAGCTCTAGGAATGTTGGGTGCTGCAGCGGGAGAGGCACCAGTTTCATTTTTAGTGGCTAATGTAGGGTGGCGGCATAGCATGCTGATTATTGCCTTTTTGTTTATTGCATTAGCAGGCCTCTTATATCAATTTGTCCAAGATAAGCCTGGTGCAAAACGCCATGAATTAAAGAAAAGCGAACCTAGAATCAGTATTCTTAGTAGTTTGCGTATCGTATTGTCACATCGACAAATTTGGATTAATGCTCTTTATGCAGGCTTTTTATTTGGCCCTACAGCAGTTATTGGTGAAGCAATTGGTCCAGCCTACTTGCAATATGGTCGTGGTCTAACAGCACATGCAGCGGCTTTTGCTACGGGCTTAATTTTCATAGGTTGGGGAATAAGTGGTCCTTTGTCAGGTTGGTTATCTGATAAAATGGGGCGCAGAAAACCGTTGATGATCTTTTCTGCCATATGTGGAATCATACTGACTTCGTTGTTTGTTTTTTATCCGAATATCGATCAAACAACTGCATATATTATTTTCTTTATTTTTGGTGTCACCAACACGGGTGTGGCAATAGCCTATGCTGTATCAACAGAAATTTGTGAAAATAATGTAGTTGGTACTTGCATCGCATTTACCAATATGATTTCCATTTTTGTTGGTGCATTGATGCAACCTCTGGTCGGCCGTTTAGTAGATATCGTTTCTGGCCCGCGTGCTTATAATGTAGAGACATTATTGCTCTCCGATTTTCAGGCTGGTTTAAAAATATTGCCGCTTTGCTCTCTGGTCGCTTTAATTTTGGCGCTAATGGTAAAAGAAACATATTGCAAACCTATTCGCCAAGTTTAATAAGTAACTGTTCACTATGAATTTTTTCTTTAATATCTTTGCTAGTTAGTCCATCTCGTGTTTTAATTGAGGGCGGTGCCTCTCGTCTGTCTGATATTTTCACATAGAGGCTGACACTAACACGGAGATAATATGAAAAAATTCATAGGATTAGTGGTTATTTTAGCTGCTCTAGTCCTCGGCTCTTATTATGGTATGGGCTATCTTACTGAACAAAAGGTCAAGGAAAGCCTTAATTTCGTGAATCGATCGAATGGTGTAGCTGCTTCAATTGTCAAATATGACCGTGGATGGTTTACCTCAAAAGCAACACTCAACTGGCGTGTTCACATCCCTGAGCAAACTATTCAGAATAATGGTCAAACACAAACGCTTCCTGCAAAAGACTACAACATGCAGATGCCAATTACCATTTATCATGGACCCGTTATATTCTCCCAGCATGGAGTAAAATTTGGGTTAGGCTACGCACACACTACTCTTGCGATGCCACAAGAGTATGTCGAGCAATTTAATAGTTTATTTACTAATGAATCTACAAAGCCAAATGTAGTAATTGACTTTTTTGTAAATTACTTTGGTAACAGTAGCATTGACATGTCTGTTCCAGCGTTTAAATTATTTGCAAAAGAAGGAAATGCAACTTTTGAATGGTTGGGTATGTCTACCTCGACAAATGTTTCCTCAAACTTGGATAAAGTTGGTGGCAATATCACTATTGATGGTCTGAATTTTCAAAAGGACAAAGTCAATACAAAGATGTCGGCCATTACTAGCGAATATAATCTCCACAGAACAGATAAAGGGTTGTTTTTAGGTGATGCCAGCTTATCATTCCCTTCTTTTGTGGTGATGGATAGTGACAAAAAGTTATTCGAGTTAGGACAGTTTGATATTCATTCTGATTCTGATATTGAAGATGGTTTATTTAGCTCTCATTTCAAAACTTCTGTTGAAAAAATTATTGCGAATGAGAAGACTTATGGACCTGGAAATTTAGAAGTTGCAATTCGTAATCTTGATGCGGATGCATTAGCCAGATTAAACGAACAAGCTCAACAAGTGCAACAAGGCACTGATGCAGAGCGCCAACGCGCAATGTTAGCTATGCTACCAGAGTTGCCAAAATTGTTTAGCAAAGGTGCGGAATTTGAAATTACTGAAATGAATTTTGTGATGCCACAAGGGACTGTTGAAGGTAATCTTATGGTTTCATTACCAAAAGGGGAAATGGGTAACCCATTTGAGTTGATACAAAAAATTCAAGGTAATGGTAAAATAAAAGTTCCTGCTGCCGTTGTTAGAGAACTTGTTACAGAGTCTATTAAACAAAAAATGATGTCACCACAAGCGCAGCAAAATGATCAACAAAATCAACAAGGAATTACTCAACAGATACAACCACAAAGTAATCCGGATGCTAGTGCGCAAGCGGCAGCTAATTCTAGTGATGTATCACAACAAGCTGTAACACTTGCTGATAAACAATTGGCAACGTTGGTACAAAATGGTGTTTTAGCGCAACAAGGTACAGACTATGTGATTGAAGTGAGCCTCAATCAAGGGCAACTTACAATTAATGGAAAGCCTTATAGCCCTGAAATGATGAAATTCTAATAAAGCAATGGAAAATTATCACATGAGCTCAGGTTAGCTTGAGCTCATGACTAATTCCTGATTTTAAACTAAATTTACAAACTCTGTACTTGTCAGGAATTAGCCGATTCGGTAATATGCTCGTTTTTAAAGGAGGAGTTAATAAGAATGACAACAATCAGTAATGAAGCTGGGGATGCTACTATGTCACTGGCAGAGAGTGTCACTCAATCAGTGCAGAAATATTTCGCCGAGCTCAAGGGAACTGATCCTGTTGATCTGTACCAATTTGTTCTTGAAGAGATTGAAACACCATTGTTTCGTGCTGTCATGGAACATTGCAAATATAACCAATCACGTGCAGCCATTATGCTGGGGATTAGCAGAGGAACGCTAAGGACAAAATTACGTCGTTACTTTGATGACAAATACGTTGGTACAAGAGATTAACTTTCGCTCTATGCGAAACCAAGGGAAGAATAGCGATCTTCCCTTTTTTTTGCCGCTAATTCCTATCCTCCGAAAAGCTGGCTTAATTTTGCAAAAACAATGGCTTAGAATTCCCTATCAGCGTGATAATTGGTAATTTGGAATGATGATACAAAGCACAGTTGACGTCTAGGAGCAATATCTCGACAACACTGTGCTTTCTTAAGATTATTCAGCAAACATCGAACTTACGGATTCTTCCACATTCACTCGTTTGATAGCTTGTGCCAGCATATCAGCAAGGCTAACTACTCTAATTTTTTTACAGCGTTTCGCAGCCTCTGAAAGTGGGATGGTATCAGTTACTACAACTTCATCGAGAGATGAATTAATAATATTGTCTACCGCAGGTCCAGATAAAACTGGATGGGTAATATAAGCACGCACACTCGTAGCACCATTTTGCTTAAGCTGGTAAGCGGCAGAACAAAGAGTACCTGCTGTATCAACAATATCGTCAATAATGATGCAATGTCTACCGGCTGGTTCCCCAATAATGTGCATTACTTCCGATTTATTGGGACCGCTACGCCGTTTATCTATGATAGAAAGATCAGCATCATTAAGCTGCTTCGCCATGGCTCTTGCGCGCACAACACCCCCTACATCAGGTGAAACTACCATGAGATTACAAAGATTCTGCTGCTTAATATCCTCGAGCAAAATGGGTGTTGAATAGACGTTATCTACTGGCATGTAGAAAAAGCCTTGGATTTGATCGGCATGCAAATCTACGGTGAGCACGCGACAAATACCAACTGAAGCCATCATATCTGCCACCACTTTAGCGGTGATAGGAACCCGTGCAGAACGAACTCGTCGGTCTTGACGAGCATAACCAAAATAAGGAACAACGGCAGTAATCCGACCTGCTGACGAACGCCTTAAAGCATCCGCCATAATCAATAATTCCATTAAGTTATCATTGGCTGGAGAACAAGTAGATTGAATAATAAATACATCACGCCCACGCACATTTTCAAGAATTTCAACCATGGTCTCACCATCGCTGAAAGTACCTACTGAAGCCTGACCAATAGGAATTTGTAAGTGGGAAGCTATTTTAAGGGCCAGCTCTGGGTTAGCATTGCCGGTAAAGATCATCATTGTCGACATGTGCAAAAAACCTTTGATTGAGTTTAATCAGGTAACTTAAACACATAGCAGAAGACAGCCAGAAAGATATAGTTATTATTTGAGCGATCCGGTGAACGCATCCTTCCCGGGTATCTTCTGCCGTCTGTTTACTTGAATCAACAAGATTGTGGCTGGGGTGCTAGGATTCGAACCTAGGTATGCAGGGATCAAAACCCTGTGCCTTACCGCTTGGCGACACCCCAATAAGTTGTAGATTCTTCTAAATCATCCATGAACACTGTGCATTGCTGCAAACGTGCGTATTTTGCAAAGTATTTAGGGTCTTGTCAAACAATTTTTGCGTGTATGGTGCTGTCCAATTAGTAATTGGTTAATTTTCGATATAAAAGTAGAGAAATATTTAAAAAAGTTTCCTGGACTTATAGTCCAGGAAGCTTAAGATGAACTCAGAGGCGCCAGCGTTTAATAACCAGTTTCATAAATAAACCGTTGCCTTGTAATCTAATTACACTAGGCAGGACCGCTTTGCCGACAGTAGTATATTGTGCATAATCAATCACATAGCCAGATTGCTTTAAGACCAAGAGATGATTTGCTGCATCGCGTTTTGCTGATTGCACATTACCAGGAGCTGGTAATCCTCGTACCCAATAGAAAAGATTTTGAACTGGGAGGCGAATACCCGTTTGTTGTTTCATCAACTCCTCAGCGCTAGCTGATGAGGCTGACTTAGGGCCATCGCGAAGAGTAACCACCCCTCCTTGCTTATTAATAATAACAGTACCACTACCTAAAGGGCCAAATAAACGAATTTGGTACTGGCTACTACCACGTTGTAACCAGTTAATAGACGCATTCCATCCTTTGCTTTTGCTACGGGCCGCAAGAGCACCTGAAATTTCCCAGGAAGTGATCGCACTTGCCGAGCTGGTAGCCGCAAGTTTTGCTGTTTCAGCTGTTGCACTGGTTGTTTTAGCTGTTGTGTTTTTACCAACAGCTGTTTCTGTTACAGTATTTTCATTTTTAGATGTTGCTTCCGCTGTAGTAGTTGTCGTAGTCTCGTTTGTTACTGAGGGGCCACGGTAAGTTGAAGGCACCTCCATCGTGGGACGAGGGGTACAGGCAACTAACAGAAGAAAAGAGCTAATTAAAGTCGATTTAATAGCAGTCATTGCATCTCCTTAAATCCGTTTACATAGTGTCACCTCTTATAATAGTCTGCAAGTTAGAAATTTTCCTTATTAAGTGTTTAAGAGCGTTATTTGGCCCCATAGTTTTTCTATGCACAATGCGTTAGACTCCATAGGTGGCAATTAAAATGTAGTCTTATGAAACATAAAGCAATTTATCCCGGAACTTTTGACCCTATTACTAATGGACACGTAGACATTATTACGCGTGCTTCAAAAATATTTCCTGAGCTAGTCGTTGCTGTGGCCAGTAATAGTGCAAAACGCCCTTATTTCACGCTGGAAACGCGTATTGAATTGATTAAAGATGCATTAGGGAATTTACCAGGTGTAACAGTAATGGGCTTTGATTGTTTATTAATTGATTTTGTTCACGATCAGAAAGCAGGCATTATTTTACGAGGCTTGCGGGCAGTCAATGATTTTGAGTATGAATTTCAATTGGCAGGAATGAATCGAAAACTCTCAAAAGAAATTGAAACGTTATTTCTAACACCTTCAGAACACGTCTTGTTTATTTCATCAACGTTAGTTCGCGAAATTGCACAACTTGGAGGCGATGTATCGCAGTTCGTACCATCCTCTGTTGAGAGGGCATTTCGCCAAAAGAGAACCTAATGTTAAAGCTTATGAAAGTGCTTAAGTTTTTACTTGTTTTAGCAATAACGACAAGTACGTCTAATGCAGCAAATTATGCGACAACCCCCTCTGCTTATGCTGTTGCAAGTGCTCATCCCCTGGCAACAAATGCAGGCCTTGAAATTCTTGCTGCAGGTGGAAATGCGTTTGATGCTGCTATAGCCATAGGTGCTGCCTTAGCTGTTGTTGCACCCTACCATTCTGGCTTAGGCGGCGGTGGTTTTTGGCTATTACATCAAGAGAAAGATAAAAAAAATATTTTTATAGATAGTCGAGAAAAGGCACCTCGGGCTGCCCATCGGGATATGTTTCTAGGTGCCGACGGTAATCCTGTGCCCGGATTATCTTTAAATGGAGGCCTTGCTGCAGCTATTCCAGGCGAACCTGCTGCTTTAGTCTATATTGCAAAGCACTATGGTCGTTTGCCTTTGTCGCGCACACTCGCTCCAGCTATTCGTCTTGCCGAGGAAGGATTCATCGTTGATGAGCAATTTAATTATTTTTCAACTATGGATGATCGTTTGCAAATGTTGCGTCATTTCCCAGATACGGCTGCTGTTTTACTGCATAACGGTCAACCTTATAAAATAGGTGAACGTTTAAAACAACCCGACTTAGCAAACACATTGAGATTATTGGCTGAACAAGGACATGATGGCTTTTATCGCGGAAAAGTGGCGGAGCAATTGGTAAAGGGAGTACGTGAAGCGGGTGGAATATGGTCTTTAGATGATCTTGCCAAATACGAGATTAAAATTCGTGAGCCTTTGCAGAGCGCGTACCATAATATGTTAATTATCACGGCACCACCGCCTTCTGCAGGCGGAATAGCCTTGATTACCATGCTAAATATTTTATCGGCTTACCCCTTGCAAACCTATTCCAAAGCGCAATGGGTGCACTATGTGACGGAAGTAATGCGACTCGCTTTCTGGCAGCGCGAACAGTCATTGGCAGATCCTGATTTTATAACAGTTCCAGTAGCAAGATTATTATCTGCAGAAAATGCTAAATACCTCCGCTCATTAATTTTTAAAGATAAAGCTACTCCCAGTAGTGCTTTGCAGGGCACTATGCCGCAGGAGCATAAAAATACAACGCAAATTGTGGTTATGGATAAAGAAGGCAATCGTGTTTCCGCAACATTAACCGTTAATTTTATCTTTGGTTCTAGCGTTATTGCTGGCGGTACAGGTGTTATCCTTAATGACGAAATGGACGATTTCTCATCCAAACCCGGAGCACGAAATGTCTTTGGAATTGTCGGTAGTGAAAAAAATAGTATTGCTCCCGAAAAAAGACCGGTTTCAAGCATGGCGCCAACATTTCTTGAGATGCCAGGTCGTGTGGCTATTGTTGGCACACCCGGAGGCAGTCGGATTCCAACAATGGTTTTATTGGCGTCACTCGTTTTTAATGATTATCAAGGTGCCATATCCATGGTATCGGCCATGCGGTTTCACCATCAGTATTTGCCCGATTGGCTACAGTTCGAACCGGAAACTTTTTCTCCAAGTTTGCAAGCGGAGCTAAAGAAAATGGGGTATAAATTAATGGCCTTGAAGCAATATTATGGTGATATGCAGGCAATTACTTGGGACAAAGAAACAAATATTGTCACAGCTGCCTCTGACCCGAGACATATAGGATTAGCTGCAGTAATTAGCGTAGACCAGCAAGGTTACGGATGGCCCCATTAGTTGTTGTCTATTAAGTTAAATCGTTCTCATTATTTAGATAATGAGTCTTGTTCTTCGACTAGCAATTGCATTGATTGATGTACAAGTTTTACGAGCTCTTCTTTATTTTCATTAGTGTACCGTGAAGCGTCAATGGGAGCACCAATGTGTATCTCAGCGGTCTGATTAATATTAATTTGGGTCGTTCTTGCAGGCAAAATATCATAAGCACCGCGAATACCAATGGGAATTATGATGGCTTTTGCTTCAATAGCCGTGATAAATGCTCCCTTTTTAAAAGCTGCAAGTTTACCATCTTTGGAACGTGTCCCTTCTGGAGCTATCCACATGACAATTCCACTTTCTAATAATTTTCGTACAGCCTCTAAGTCTTTAATTGCCTGGTGTCTATTTTTGCGATCTATGAAGGGAAACTCTGCAGCCATCATGCCTTTACCCATAATTGGAATTCTTGACAATTCTTTTTTTGCCAACATGCGAATGGAGTGATTGGGAAAGGCTTTAAAACTAAGGGGGATATCATAAAGACTGCTATGGTTGCACATAATGATAGTTGCTTGTCCTTGCTTGGGCTCAATACCATGTGGATTTACTACTTTGCATTTTACGCCGACGAGATTAAGCAAACGATTAGCCCATTGATGGATAGTTTTATCAACCCAGGCGCGATTAGTTTTTCCTGTAAAGCGTTTTATGATTGAACGCAGGCAAGCATCTGCAGTATAGAGTACTGACAATAAGATAATCCATTGCGTACGAAGTTTGCTTATTTTCATAGAATTAATTATTCGATAACAAATTGCCAGATGATACTGCATGTTTGTGAGGTTTCACAGCATAAAGTAGTGACCAGCCTAACCGCGAGGAGATTACGAGTAATTTGTTTCAATTCCTTTGTTTTGTTTAATTCGCCTGTTGCCGTCATCCCGTTTTAAAGATGAATTTAGAGTAAATGTATACAAGCATGTGGCGGCAGTTATTTTAAGAGTAGCACCAAACAGGTAAGGCCAAACGCCGAACAACCAGGCATTTTGGGGACCTAAGTAAAAGCATAAGGTGAGAAAACCACAAGATAAAATGAGTGTTTCATTTAAAGAAAAATAAAGCCAGGCATGAAAGAAGTTTTTAGGTCGTTTGCTAATAATTTTTAGTAGAAGAAATGATGAAAATAGAAAACCAAAATAATAACCTGCTGCAGGTGAAATAAACCAGGTTGGGTTCGAAGTGCCTTCTGGTAATATGGGTAGTCCTAGGGTAGCCAAAGTCAAATAGACCAGAACAACCCAAAATGCACGTTTGCCAAGTATAATTATCAGAGAAGAAATACTCAGGCTTTGAAGAGACATTTGTATGGAAGTCATTGGGATAGGCAATTTTTTAAACGCCATTAAGGCCATAAAAATGACACCACAAAGCATAGTACCTACGATTTTTGCTATAATAAGAATTTTTTTTTCTTGCATAAAGTTCATCTTTCTTACCAGATTTAATAATTAGGATTCCAGCGGTTGACAGTGAGGACAAAAAGCAGAATTTCGTCCGCCGATTGTTATGGCTTGAATTAGGTGACTACACTGAAAACAAGGAAGTCCCTTTCGACCGTAAACTTGAAGACTATTAGCAAAATAGCCAGGTTTACCGTCAATTGTAAAAAAATCCCGTAATGTTGTGCCACCAGCCCTAATCGCTTGTTCGAGTACTTGTTTAATATAATTAATAAGTTCTATCAGCTGATTTTTTTGTAAATGACCTGTTGCTGTTTGCGGATGAATTCCTGCTAAAAACAAGCTTTCTGTGGCATAGATATTTCCAACGCCAACAACAATATCATTGCGCATAATGAACGATTTTATAGGTTGCTGTTTCTTATAGGCTCGCTGAGAAAGATACTCTATATTAAAAACATCAGAAAGAGGTTCTGGGCCTAAATGAGATAGAAGTGGATGGTCCTGGGGATTATCTGCCAAGTATAACCAAAGGCCGAAACGACGCGGATCATTGTAACGAAGTGTATATTCGTCGTGAAGTCGCATATCAATATGGTCGTGTTTGTCCGGGGGGTGGTTTGATTCTACCAGGCGTAAATGCCCTGACATGCCCAAATGGATAAGAAGATAGCCTTGAGTTAAATGTAAAAGCAAATACTTCGCCCGTCGCGTAATAGCTAATATCTGTTGTCCAGAGCAAATCTCATTTAACGGCGGGACTAACAAGCGCAATTTAGGCTGTCTAACATCAATAGCTTTTATAGTCTTATTAAGCAAGTAGGGGCTAATTCCTAATCTTGTGGTTTCGACTTCGGGTAATTCTGGCATCAGTCTTTATCATTATGTTCTATAATTCGCCCTTTAGCCGGTTCTTCTTTTTTTACTGGAAATAACAAATTTTTCACAAAATAAATTAACCAAAGCACACCACCGATTACTAATCCCCAAATCAGCACATATGAAAACATTATAAATAAGCCGATTACTAGTGCAATGGCAATGCCTGCAATTAGAAAAGGAATAAGTTGCTGTAAAAGACGGTCGAATTTCTCGTTCATTTAGAGTCCCTATTAAAGAAAATTAGGCTATTTTGTCCTAGCCCTATTTTAAAATTATCGTCTACAAGTTCTTTTGATGCAATGCGAATTGTACAATTTGTGGTATTATATTGAGAATGCTGCTATGAGTTTATAATAACTGATGCAGTAATTTTTATTTTTAGTGGAGTAGCCATATGATTTATGGGGTTCTGAATCTATCTTTTTGGGGATATGTGTTAGCTACAATTATTCTTACACAAATTACCATCGCTGCTGTTACCATTTACTTGCATCGTCACCAAACACATCGTGCTCTAACATTACATCCGATTGTTAGTCATTTTTTTCGTTGCTGGCTCTGGCTAACAACGGGAATGGTCACCGCGCAATGGGTTGCTATTCACCGTAAACATCATGCTACTACTGATATTGAAGGTGATCCTCATAGTCCCATCGTTTTAGGTATAAAAAAAGTCTTTTGGCAAGGTGCTGAGTTGTATAAGGAAGCGGCTAAAGACAAGGAAATGATTGACAAATACTCTCATGGCACACCTACAGATTGGATAGAGCGAAATGTTTACTCCCGCTTTTCTTCCAAAGGGATTTTGTTGATGTTTTTGTTGGATCTCTTACTTTTTGGTTTACCCGGTATTACTATCTGGGCGATCCAAATGATGTGGATTCCGCTGCACGCTGCCGGTGTGGTAAATGGAATCGGACATTATTGGGGATATCGAAATTTTGAATGCCATGACGCGGCCACGAATATTTTTCCCTGGGGATTTTGGATAGGTGGTGAAGAATTGCATAATAATCACCACACTTTTGCTTCTTCGGCAAAATTCTCCATCAAATGGTGGGAGTTTGATATTGGTTGGTTATATATTCGTTGCCTGTGTTTTTTAAAACTTGCTAAAGTTAAAAAATTGCCTCCAAAACTGGCAAGGGAAGAAGGGAAACTTCATGTCGATTTAGAAACAGTTAAAGCGGTAGTTAGTAACCGTTTCCAAGTAATGTCGCAGTATTATAAACGTGTTGTTCGTCCAATCCTTAAAGATGAAAAACGCAGTTCAACATCGTCAGCTGAAAAGCATCTTTTTCAGCGTGCAGGTCGATTATTACGATTACAAGACAGTTTATTATCCCCTCGCTCCAGGACTCGCTTACAGGCTTTGCTAGCAAGTCGCGAGCAACTGCGAATGGTTTATACCTTCCGGCAATCTCTGCAGAATATTTGGCTAAAAACAGCCAGTTCGCAGAAAGAGCTAGTTGAGGCTTTACAACAATGGTGTAAGCAAGCTGAAGAGTCTGGCTTAGAGGTATTGCACCAGTTCGCTCAACAAATCAAAGGTTATGTTCCTCGGACAGTAAAAGTTTAAAAAAGCGGGTTGACCCCGCTTTTTTTTTCCCTCTTTTAAGTTCATGGCGCACGAATTACAATTTCTTTTTGTCTACTTCATTAAAGCGAAAATATTTTACTGCTAGAATTAAAATAGACTACTTTCGAAATACCCAGTGATTGCTGTTAGCAAAAGGAAAAATGCGCTAAAGACTTAGTATGTCTTTTTCAAATTCAGATTTTTTTCTTTCAGCTTTATTGCTTCGTTGCTAATTTCAAAAAGAAGTCTAATAGTGACTGAAGCAGATTGTTGACTTTCGTTCACTTTTGCTTTGAAGTAGAGAACCGACCACATTATTTTATGGAGATGTTGTTTATGGAAAAAATGACAGCCGTTGTAACTGGGGGAACAGGTGGGATTGGTACAGCTATTAGCCAGCGCCTAGCTGCGGATTACCAAGTAGTCGCTTGCTATTTTAAAGATGGAAATCACGAAGAAGCCAAACGTTGGCAAGCAGAACAGCGAGCAGCTGGTTATGAAATTGATATTGTTTATGCCGATATCGCCCGTTTTGAAGATTGCGAAAAGTTAGCCGCCCTTGTTTTAGAAAAATATGGCCATATTGATGTGCTGGTAAATAATGCTGGCATCACGGTTGACACAAGTTTTAAAAAAATGAGTGCTCAACAATGGCAACAGGTTATTGATGCAAATTTAACGAGTGTTTTTAATATTACTCGTAATATCCTTCCTGCGATGCTTGAAAAAAATTATGGCCGTATTATTACGATTTCTTCAATTAATGGTCGAAAAGGGCAATTCGGTCAATGTAATTATGCAGCATCAAAAGCCGCACTTTTTGGATTTACCAAGAGTTTAGCACTGGAAGTGGCTTGTAAAGGTATTACCGTGAATACTATTTCTCCTGGTTATATTGAAACACCGATGTTAGCAGCAATGCGTGAAGAGGTATTAAAAAGTATTATTGCTAATATTCCAGTCGGACGTTTGGGGACACCACAGGAAATAGCTGACGCCGTTGCATTTTTGGCCGCAAAAAGCTCTGGATTTATTACAGGTGCAAATTTGGATATTAATGGCGGACAATACATGTAATTTGATTTTTAGGGAAAAGAATGCAAAAAGAAAAAGTAGTACTAATTACTGGTGGTACGGGTGATATTGGTACGGCCATTATAAAGCAACTGAGGCCCTTATATGGACATGTTGTTGCTTTGGATATTATTTCAAAAGAAGAAGCATCTGAATGGCAAGATGAATTAAAACATGAAAGTCATCGCAGTGTAATTTATCGACAAATGGATGTTTCTAACTTTGATCAATGCAAGTTGGTTATTGATGATCTTATTTATGAATTTGGCCGTGTTGATGTCTTAATAAACAATGCTGGTATTACCCGGGATGCGGTGTTTACAAAGATGACAAAACAACAATGGGATGAGGTTTTAAGAGTAAATCTTGACAGTATGTTTAATGTGACTCGTCAGGTTGCCGAGCAAATGCGTAATCAGGAAAGCGGTCGTATTATTAATATTTCTTCAGTCAATGCCCAAAAAGGTCAGTTTTCGCAAACGAATTATGCGGCATCAAAGGCTGGAATTTATGGATTTACTAAAAGCTTGGCTCAAGAGCTTATGTCGAAGAATATTACAGTAAATAGTATTTCTCCTGGTTACGTGAATACCCGCTTAATGAAGGGAATTCGTCCCGATATTTTGCAATCTATTATTGACTTGATCCCTGCGAAGAGATTGGCTGAGCCAGAGGAAATCGCTTGGGTAGTGGAGTTTTTAGTCAATGAGAAAAGTCGCTATATCACTGGGGCAAATTTAAGCGTTAATGGTGGTTTACATATGTATTAGTGTTTGTCGTGTCGAGAGGAATTTTCGACACGACAATGTGTTACTGAGAAAAATATGGCAAGACTAATTAAGAAATATAAAAATCGCAGACTATATGACACTGAAAAAAGTCAATATATTACTGTCGAAGAATTACAAAGTTATGTTGTTGAAGGCTTGCCATTTAAAGTGGAAGATTCAACCACAGGAAAAGATATAACTAATGCAACTTTACTGCAGATATTTGTAGAAATGGAAAGTGGCGCTACACAGTTTTTATCGCCGGAAATATTGCGCCAATTAATCACCTTTGCAAATCATCCCATGAGTCAATCCTTTAAGGCAGTATTGGAGCAGATGTTTTCTAATATGGAAAAATTGCTGCAAACGAATCCTTATGTTAATGACTACAAAAAAGCGAGTACCTTTTGGGACCAGCAAATGCAGCAGTTTTTTAAGCAGTGGCAAGGATTCTTTGACCGCTGATCTGCTTTAAAAAATAAGTTCTGTGCTTTGTCGTATATAAGGGAGAAGCATTTTGTTGCAGTGCAAAAAAAAAATTGAATAACTCCTTGACATCGCTATAGTATAAGTACTAATCTATAATTGTGCAGTGCAACATAAGGGGGAAGTATCATGACACAGGCATATTTTGAAAAATGGAGTGAGATAACTAAAAAAATGCAAGAGCCACTTCAAGCTTTTGCTGAACTCAATGTAAAAACCATGCAAAGCTTAAATTATTTAAAACCAGACGAATTAGCGAATACTAAAAAGCCTGAGGAGCTATTAGAAAAGCAAATTCACCTGGCAATTGAAAATGGACATAAAGCTTTAGACTATCTGCAAAAATCATTTCAGATTATGGAAAAAACAATGTTATCTCTTGTGCAGGAAGTCAAAAATAAAGCGGATATTAAGTAATATTGAAACGAGAATTAAAAAAGCTATTACTTTTGTTAATAGCTTTTTTAAGCTTAACTATCTCTCAAATTATCTAGGGTTTGTAACTCATGATATCGATATCAAGAGGAGCCCCATGATCCCTAGTAGCTCTAACCATCGTATCGGTCACCACCGCTTCGATAATTTCGCTACAAGGTGTTCTTCGATATTTATGTAATGAGTCAATCGTTGCTACCAATCTGTCATCTTGAGCCATGCCAAATAGGGTATTTCTATCAAGCTCTGCCCTTTGTCTTTGATAGAATTGCACCAGGCCATTGACTCTTGCCAAATTTAACTCATAAGCACCATTCATGCTGTTTTCAATATTCTTAACTACAACACTTGCTCGTTGCCCATGATTATTGATTTGATTAGCACACTCCTGTGCTAAATTATATATTGCAGTAAGATAGGATTGTTCATCGCGTAGCATTAGAAAGCGCATTGCTTCTTCGGCGAGCTCTTGAACTTGTCCGAAATTTGGGGCAGCAGCGCCTCCGCCTCCAGCTGCCGCTGCTGGAGCTCCATCAACCTCAATAGGTGTAACCTCGGCTTCTGCCTTTCTTTTTTCTTGTGCTTCATCCTTTCGTTTCATAATTGCAGTCCCTTGATCATTTTGCTTTATTATAGCACCAGCTTGTATTTATTTTGATCAATGGTGGCGAGAACGTAAGTCAATAATTTTGAAAATCAATTAGGTGTAGGCAGTGCTTTCTGGTACCCAGGAAGCACTGAATAAGCATTATTTAAACGCTACGGCTGTTTGCTCTGTGGCGAACAAGGTTTCTTGTTCTTTACTGAGGTTGTTTTTTTTTACCTTTGCTGTTTTATGCGTTGTATGTACGTAGCTCCCCGGTGCATCAAGAAGTGGTTTAAAAGGCAGTGATTTGAAATTAGGCGCATTTATTAAGCGGCCAGATTCTTTTTTGAGCCAGTTTAACCACTCTGGCCACCAGGAACCTGGATGATGAACAGCATCAGCTAACCATTCTTCTGCCGTTTGGTTGGTGCTCGTATTATGATAATAGCCATATTTTTCGCTACTTGGTGGATTAACAATGCCTGCAATATGTCCGGAGCCTCCTAATAAAAAGCGTTTCTTTCCTTTCATTATTTGGAAGCCAAGATAAGTTGTTTGCCAAGGCGCAATATGGTCCTTTTGTGTCGAAACAAAAAAGGTGGGTACATCAATTTTAGTAACATCCAAAGGAACTTGGTTAAGATGAATTTTGCCAGGTTTAATCAAATTGTTGTGTAAATACATCCAACGTAGGTATTGCGAGTGCATTTTCGCAGGCATGTTCGTAGCATCGGCATTCCAATATAAAATATCAAAAGGAACGGGATCTTTACCTTGTAAATAGTTTTTAATGAAAAATGACCAAACCAGATCATTTGCTCTTAATGAATTAAAAGTACTTGCCATGAAGCGGCCATCAAGAAATCCCTTGGCATGCATTTCTTCTTCTATGCGAAGAATTTGTTGTTCGTCAATGAATACAGCGATATCACCCGGCTCACTAAAATCGATCATTGATGCGAGAAAGGTGGCGCTACGAATGGGGTTTTCTTTAAGTGCCTTTAAATAAGCAAGCATGCAAGCATTTAAGGTGCCGCCAATACAGAAACCAAGGATATTAACCTGTTCAACCTTAAGTTGTTTTTTAATGGTTTGTATTGCGGTTAACGGTCCTTCATTAAGATAATCATACAACCCTTTTTCAGCATAACTGGCATCAGGGTTTACCCATGAAATAACAAAAACAGTGATTCCTTGTTGCACAAGCCAGCCGATGAGAGAGTTATGAGGACTTAAATCAAGGATGTAGTATTTATTAATCCATGGCGGCACGATTAAAAGAGGAATTGTATTTACCTTGTCAGTTTGTGGTGTATATTGAATAAGCTCCATCATATCGTTGCGATAAATAACTTTCCCGGGAGTTGTTGCAATGTTTTCTCCTATTTTAAAGGCATCGGTATCAGTCATTTTAATAATTAAGCGTGATGAGCCTGTTTCTAAATCGGTTAGCAAATTCTGTAAGCCACGCAGCAAATTTTTACCATGACTTTGAATTGTTTCTGCCATTAATTGAGGGTTGGTATGTAGGAAATTAGCAGGGGATAAAGCATCCAAATATTGTCTGGTGAAAAACTGGACTCTTTTAGCGAGTTGTTTATCACCGTAATCAAGATGTGCAAATAAAGAATTTAAGTGTTCGCTGGCTAATAAATAGTGTTGACTTAATAAATTAAAAAAGGGATTGTTTACCCATTCGTCGCCGCTAAAGCGCCTATCATCAATCGGCATGGCTTTTCCTTCAAGCCAATGGTTGAATTGATCTTGAACCAACCCCATCGCATCCTGCCAATAGGCAATTTGCATTTGCCAAACTTGTTCCGGATTTTTCAAAATAATAGTTAATAAGGCCTGAAAATCAACGGTTAAATCCATGAATTGCTTGATAAGTGAAGGAAGTTGAGCAGGTTGATGCTTTATACCATCTATTAGCTGGAGGCTTTTCATGGCAACGGAGTGCATGAGATCACTAAGTTCTGTATCGTGGGTCATCCGAGCTCCTAAGTGATTAAACTTATCGATAATTCTTACTAGCTTAGCAAAGGTTAATAATAGATAGCTATAAACTAAGAAAGATAATTAATATAAGAATTATAAGCAGGAAAAATAATTGGCTTTTGTTGCTTATTCTCAATAAACTGCCTATGAATTTAGAAAATTCATAGGCATTGATAATAACTAAAGCCAAAGCAGTTTTTGCTAGCATCGGATCCAGGAACAATTAAAGTTTAAAAGAAGAAACTATTTTCAGTCACCATCTTTTGTTCACTCTCTGTAAGTGCCTCAAAGCAGTTTTCATAATAGGCTTCTTGCCGTTGTTTTTTGCAAGACATGTCTTTTGTAAAGAGATTACTTCTTTTGAGTTGTTTAAAAACGATAGGAAAATGTTCTACAGGTTCTAAAGTAAGAGAATCGTAAGTTAAAATTTTTCTGCCTGCAAAAGGAGAAGATGTTTTAAATTGCATTAATTTTTTATTTAATTTATCTGCATACAGTATAAAATCATCAATTGTTACGTCGTATTTCTCTGTTGCAAGGAAATGCTCAAATACCTTCTTAAATGACTTATCTTGCTTAAGTAAATCATCCTGGGACAAGGTAATTAGTTGATTAGCCTGAACAGTATAAAAATAATAAATCTTTTTTAGTTCAGAATTTTTTTGGTTGAAATCGAAAATTGTTTTACAATTTCGCAGGTAATTACATTTTAGTCGCTCTGAAAACTCCTTGATATTCTCAGGAATTTTGAAAAGTTCTAAAGAGACTTCATCCAGGAGAGCAATTATTTCTTTCGTATTTTCAAGCGTGCAGGAGCAACTTTCTATTTCATCTAATTTTTTCCGCAATTCCAAACCAAGACAATTTGCCAAAGCAATATTTTCTGCTCTTTGCGCTGCATATCGTCTTAGCTTTCTTGTTAGTAGCAAAGATTCAAGCTGTTCTTCTAAGTCATTTAACTCTGGGCGTTCCCTGGGATCCTCACAAATCATACTGTTTATAATTTTGACTATTGTTTCTTTATCACTGTTCGTTAAGTCATTAACAGCATCGCAGAATGAATCAATATTGTATAATTCCTTGTCACTTTCGGGGTCAAAACACATATTCCAACTGTCAGCGATTGTAAGCCCGAGAGATGCAATATCAGATTTTTTAGTTGTATACCTACCCTTAAGCTGCTCATGTGACTTATAGCTAGCGGTTCCAACATTTTCATTAGCGGTTTTTTCTCCATTTTCTTTGCTAAGACCAAAATCACAGATTTTTACAGGAGGAATTCTGGATGAATCATAAGTAATATTTGCAGGTTTGATATCGCGATGAATAATGTTGCGTCTGTGGACTTGCTTATTTAAAGCACGTGTTAAATCGATTGCTAAGTCAATGAGAAAATCAGAATCATACTCTTGTAATTGATTTAAAAAATTTTCCAAGCTGCTGGGGCCCAGATTATGCATTATCAAAAAAGCTGCAGTAGCTGCTTTCTTGCCTTTTATTAACACTGGCTCCTTGCAATGCAGATGTTTAACCCGCTTACTAAATACATACTCTCTTTGAACTTCCGTTGCTATATCAGTAGCTAGCATCGGTTCTTCAATATATTTAGCTATATAATAAACAGGCTTTAGGTACAATAATCCATTTTCATCAGCGAGCAACTTCTTTTTTATTAAAAAGATTTTAGCGCTACCTTCAGATAAACGAATATTGTCTTCTAAAATAGCATAGCGAGGGGTGCCTTTGCCGTTTGAACGAAAAAGAACAACATCATTGCTGAAAGAAAATAATCTATTGGATTGCGCGGTATAATGCTTGCCCTTTTGTAACAATGGCGTGGAAAATTGTTTGAGAATCCAACTTACTTCTGCAATTATTTCAGGTGGGTAGGTATGAATTTTATTAAGGTTAATGTTAATAACCAAGGAACCAGAATCAGGGTACATAGAATTCGTTACAAATTATTCAAAATGTATAAATTTTAACATCTCTTGAATTTTGCTTGCATGGGTAAAACTACCCATATCACCGTTATAAAAAAGAATTCTTTTTTAATTCAATGCATTATGAAATTAATGAAATAAACTCAAGGCTATAGAGGTGATTTTAGATTGTAAATAAATTGAAAATTGCATTTTCGTCTTCTAAACTGTACAAATATTTATCAAAACCGGCCAGGTCTTAGCATCATGCATGATATAGATATTGTAAGTATTGCCTCCGTTGTACCTGAACAAGCTGTCCTAAGTAGTGAAATCATAAAAGAAGCAAACGGCAACATTAGTCCTGAAGTACGGACAATGTTTGATGCAATGGCCATTCATCAACGTTACTCCGTTGTGGAAGATTACCCTCGGTATCTGTCAGGGAAAAAGCAAAGAGCATTAATTCAAGATATCAATGAACTTGCTGTGGATTCTATCCACAGATGTATTAATGCAACAGACAAGGCTTTGAACATAGGCCTTTTTATTACCATTACTAATACAGCAATGCGTCCACTGCCATGTATGGCGTATGAAGTCATTGCCAAAATTAACCCAACCATTCTTCCTCGTGAAGTAAGTGTTATTAACATGCAAAATCAAGGTTGTTCTACCTTGGTTAAAGCCATTGAAATAGCGCAATCTTTTCTAGCAACTAATTTAGGAAAGCAAGCTTTAATTACAGTAGCTGAAACTCATACTGCGATGTCCGCACCGACGTTAAAAAGAAAAAGTATAGGTTTTAAAGAAATAAGAGAATTGGCAAATGAACAAAAAAGACAGGAAGAAACTCTTAATTTAAACAATTTGATTAATAGTTATCTATTTGGTGATGGGGCTGTTTCCCTACTATTGCAAAGCAATGAAAATGAGAACAAGTTTGAATGTTTTCATCTGACCAACTGCTCTTGCAAAGATACTGAAATATTGCATATGGATGAAGGGGGGAGTTATAAGCCATTTTATGATGGATTTCCTCAATACTATTTAAGCAAAATAGTGCCCGCAAGAGGGTTATTTTATAGCAAATGCTTGCTAGAAAAACTCTGTAAAAACTGCTCCCAAGATGACTATATCAATGATATCGATCTTTTTTTAATTCACACGGGCAGCAAGAAAATTATTGACGGTGTAAGACGCGCATTTAATTTAGAATCTGACAGCGAAAAAGTCTCTCATTCCTACTCGATTATCAATAATTTTGGCAATTTATCCTCCTGTTCTATCGGATTTATGCTTGATGAGGCTATTAACAAAGGTAAAGAAAAAGGAACGATTTTATTAGTTTCTTTTGGTGTTGGTTTTAGCGGAAGTATAGCGAAATGGCATCTCTGAAGAGGCAATTCTGGGTTGAGAGGATGGTGGTTCAAGCGGCAAAGAAAAAACCTTGTCGAATGTCAGAAACTATTTTTAGCATGTGCAATGCAAAAAGGAGTTAACTTATGACTGATATTCAAATTTTATCATGTGGTGGTTATCTTCCTGAAAAAGTTGTTACCAATAAGGATCTCGAAGCAATATTGGATACAAGCGATGCTTGGATAACGCAAATGACAGGCATTAAGCAACGCCATGTTCTTACAGAGAATGAAGATTTTTTAGATTGTAGTTACAACGCAGCCATGAGAGCCATTGAGGAAGCTGGCATTTCTCCCCAATTGATTGATTTGATTATTGTAGCGACTACAACCTCTTATCAGTTAATGCCTAGCACGGCTGCTATGCTGCAGCAGAAGCTCAACAATCCACATTGTATTGCTTTTGATATGCAGGCTGCGTGTTCAGGCTTCATTTATGCGCTAGGAAATGCTTATTATCTCATGCGGGCAAATCCAAATATTGAACATGCTTTAATCCTGGGTTGTGATGTTTTTTCTAAAATTGTTGATAAGAATGACAGAGCAACAAGTATATTATTTGGCGATGGATTTGGCGCTTTTGTATTGAAACGTTCAGATAATGGTCAAGGTATTTTTTACTGTAATTTAGGTGGAGACGGTGCGGGTATTGATGAGCTATACATTCCTTGGGGATGTGCTAAAGGAAAACAGGAAGAACATCAACCTTTTATTAAAATGAACGGCAAACACGTTTTTAAGAATGCGGTTGCTCGATTTACTCATGAAATCCAACAAGCTTTAAAATGTGCGCAGCTGACGGTTAGCGATATTCAACATTTTATTCCCCATCAGGCTAATATTCGTATTTTGCAAACGATAGCGACAACCTTAAATGTGCCCATGGAAAAATTTATCATTTCCTTAGATAAACATGGAAATACATCAGCCGCTTCTATTCCTTTAGCTTTCCGCGAAGCTTACCTGGAAGGAAAAATCCAGCGTGGCGATTTAATACTGTTGTGTGCTTTTGGCGCCGGTTATACTTGGGGAACCATTCTTTTTGAATTTTAACTAGAAAGCAGCAGCTTCTTCTCCTGTAGACTATTTGTAGGTTACAATTCTGCCAATTTATTTTTCTTGCGTGTCGAATGCAGCTTAAAGAGTTAAAATTAGCAGGGTTTAAATCCTTCGTGGATCTCACTGTCGTGCCTTTTCCAAGTCAATTGGTTGCAGTTGTTGGACCTAATGGTTGTGGAAAATCCAATGTTATTGATGCTGTACGCTGGGTAATGGGCGAAAGCTCTGCAAAAAATCTGCGCGGCGAGTCAATGACTGATGTCATTTTTAATGGTTCAACAAATCGTAAAGCTGTAGGGCAGGCTTCCGTAGAGCTTGTTTTCGACAATAGCCTTGGACGCTTAACAGGCCAATATGGCAGCTACCAGGAAATTTCAGTAAAACGTGTCGTTACTCGCGATGGTGAATCCTACTACTATTTAAATGGTAGTCGTTGCCGTCGCCGTGATATCACCGATATATTTTTAGGAACAGGAGCAGGTGCTCGTGGTTATTCCATTATTGGCCAGGGAACTATTTCAAGAATTGTAGAAGCTCGCCCCGAGGAATTAAGAGCTTATCTTGAAGAAGCGGCAGGTGTTTCAAAATATAAAGAGCGACGTCGTGAAACGTTGGTACGTATTAATCATACCCGCGAAAATTTGGCACGCGTTGCTGATATCCGCGATGAATTAGACAAACAGTTACAGCGACTCGAGCGCCAAGCCAAAGCGGCTGAGCGTTATAAGGTTCTGAAGGCTGAAGAGCGATTGTACAAAGCCGAAATTTTAGCATTGAAATGGCGCGGACTAACGGAAGAACAAATTACAAGACAGGCGGCAATCAAGCAATTTCTGGCGGAATATGAAAGCCATCAGGCAAATGCAGCCGAAGCGTTTAAGCAAAGTACATTATTTCGTGAAAAACTTCATGAGGACAATGAGGTTTTTCAACAGGTACAAACGAATTTTTATCAATTGGCTACAGAAATTGCTCGTTTAGAAGAGGCAATTGGCCAAAACAAACGTGAAAAGCAGCGTCTGCAGGCCGATCAACAACAAATCCAAATAGATTGGCAAACGGCAACGAATCAAATACAACAAGATACTGAGCTATTGCAAAATAGTGAGCAATCCTTAGAAACATTAAATAAGAATTGGCAATCTTTACAGACGGAATTTTGTGATAAAGAACGGTTATTGCAGGACATACAGAAACAACAAGCGGACTGGAACAGCAAGGCACAGTCAATGCAAATTGAGTCCAATAAAGCCATACGCGTGGTCGAAGTCGAACAGTTGCGATTACAGCATATTGCTCAACAACGCCAACACGTATTAACAAGGCTTGAAAAAATTGCCGAGGAACAACGACTCATTGAAATTGATTCTCTCAAGGAAACGCTTGTCACGCAAAAAGAAACATTAAAATTATTGGCGATGCAAATAGAGGAACAAGAGATTGGCTACCAGCAAATTGCAACCGAAACCTCAGCATGCCGGGAACAGTTAGCCGCAACGGAGAAGAAGGTTCTTGAAGCACAAGACAACGTTTATCATTTAACTACCAAGCAGGCTGGTGTATTTGCAGCACAACAGACTGCTTTGGGGCGCACAAAAACATTAACTTCTCTTGAATTGTGGGAAAATAAACCTCGCCTCGTTGAAAAATTGACCGTAGATAAAGAGTGGCAATATGCTTGTGAACTTGTACTCAATGATGGCTTGCAAGCCATTGTTTTGGATTCGTTGGATGAACTCCTGGCAAATATCAGTACAATACCTGCTAATACCGCGTTGTTCCTTACCCCACGTCAAATTAAAGAAACAGTAAAGAGCAACTACCCACGTTTAGTTGATAAAATAACGGGTTTTCAACCCAATTGGTTGCCCTCTCTAGATAATATTTATGCGGCCAATAATTTAGATGAAGCACTTGCCTGGTTGGGAAATTTAAGTGACTTGGAATCAATCATTACTCCTGATGGCTATTGGTTATCAAAACAATGGATTAAAATTGCCAAGGCATCCGCCCAAGAACAAACAGGATTATTATTGCGTCAGGAAGAATTAGTAATTCTTAATAAAGAGCTTTCTACTGCTGAAGAACAATTAGCTAGTTTAAAAATAGCGCGTGATCAATTACATCAACGGCTTCAAGAGCATAGCTTAAGTTTGGACATTGCAAAGCAGCATTTATCGGTAACTCGTGATAATTATAAAACTTGTGAACTAGATGTTAATACGAAAACGCATGCCTTACAGCAAGCTGAGATAAGAGAAAATCTTTTAGTTGGTGAACATGAAGAACTTTCATTAGCGTTGGAAGAATTGGCAACGGATCAACATAATGCAGAACAGGCCTTGTTGATAGCGACCAAAGCAACTAAACAACATGAAGAGGAACAACATGAATTTGTTGTTCAAAAAACACAATGGGACAATACCTTACTGTCTCATCGTCAAGCGGTGGACGATGTCCGAGCAGCTTTACATCAGAGTCAGTTACTCTATGATCGAGAAAAGATAAAAATTCAGCAGCTAACGGAGAATGTCAAACGTGAAAAATTACGTCTTGAAACTCTGGATGACCGTATGGAAACGCTTGCTGCTCGCTTATTGGCTCTTGAAACCCCCGAAGCGGGTTTACATAATAATTTGCAAGAAAAAATTCTGCAGCATAGGGAGTTAGAAGAACAATTAAGCCTATTCAGAGAAAATCTCAATAGCTTAACAAGACAATTAGAATCTTTTGAAGCACTTGTTCGGACAGAAGAAAAAAATGCACAGCTTGTTCAGGAAAAAATGCAACAAGAACAAATGCAGGAACAAGCGCTAGCTGTTCGTGCAAGTGGAATTATTGAGTCATTGACAGAACTTGATGTGCAGTTGAAGGATTTATTAGCCAATATCCCCACGGATGTTTCTCAAGAAGCCCATGAACAAGCCTTGGCTGAAATCGTTGAAAAAATTAAACGCTTGGGTGCAATTAATTTAGCAGCTATTGAGGAATACGATACAGAATTGCAGCGTAAACAGCATTTAGATGAGCAATATCACGATCTTAGTGAGGCCCTTGCAACGCTTGATGCAGCCATTGAAAAGATGGACAAAGAAACACAACAACGCTTAAAAAATACCTTCGACGAAGTTAATACAGCGTTCCAATCACTTTTCCCCCGTCTTTTTGGTGGGGGTCGTGCAATGTTAGAGTTAACTTGCGATAATCTGCTAGAAGCTGGTATTTTAGTGATGGCTCAGCCTCCGGGTAAGCGAAATAGTACAATTCATTTACTTTCTGGTGGGGAAAAGGCGATGACGGCTGTGGCCTTGGTGTTTGCTATTTTTCAATTAAATCCATCACCATTTTGTATGTTGGATGAAGTAGATGCGCCACTTGATGATGTGAATGTTGGTCGATTTTGTACTTTAGTAAAAGAGATGTCACAATTCGTACAATTCCTGTTTATCACTCATAACAAAGTAACTATGGAATTGGCAGATCATTTAATTGGAGTAACTATGCGTGAACCTGGTGTTTCTCGTGTGGTTGCAGTAGATGTAGAACAGGCTTTGTCGATGAGCTCGTCGGAATGATACGGGTTCTTAATAGAGGAGTAAAAAATGCAGGCAAATTGGAGTCTTATCCTTAATGTTCTGTTACTCATTGGCGTTGTAATTGCTATTGGACGCTTGATGAAGGCCAGGCGCCAGAGCTTGAATCCCGTTAGTTATCAACCCTCCTTCGGACAAACAGAAAATAAACAGTTTGATGACATTATTGCTGTGCGCAAAGTTAATCATGGTTTTCAAGACGTTACCGAAGAGCATCACGATAACTTCACGGAAACAACAGCTGCAATGGGACCCATGATCGGTGAGTTTGAAGAAGAAAACCACGCTACTAGTAATGAGCCCGGTCAATCACTAATGATGTTTTTATTAGCTAAAGAAAATCGTCAATTGGCAGGTTATGAATTATTGCAAACAGTATTAGCTGCAGGCTTACGTTTCGGAGAAGGTCAGTTGTTTCATCGTCATCAACATGCCAATGGTCAAGGTCCCGTGCTTTGCAGTCTAGCAGCAGCAACAGCAAGTGGCGTATTTGATTTGCAAAATATCGGCGCTTTCAGCGTTAGAGGCCTATGTCTTTTTATGCAATCTTCAGGCAATCCAACAATAGATGCTGAGCGCCTTAACATTATGTATGAAACGGCAAAGCAACTTCGGGATGGTCTGGATACGCATTTGCTTGATGAGCAGCGCCAGCCACTGACAGAGGCCAGCTTGGCGCGCTACTATCGTAAGTTAAATATTAGCGAAACTTATGAATTGCCCGCTCTGGCTTAAATACAATGCTCAGCAACTTACACTACAAATAAAAGTTAAGCCGGGTGCCAAGCAAAACAAAATTTCATTTGATTCAGTAGATTGCTTGCAGATTAGCCTGCAAGCAAGCCCTCAAGATGGTAAAGCCAACAAAATGCTTATTCAGTATTTGGCAAACTTATTAGGTGTTATGCAAAAACAAATTACCATTCTATACGGCACTACCTCTCGTAATAAAGTGCTTGGTATAAAAGTGGTTGCTGGTGAACAAGAGAGATTAATAAAGTATTTCATGGAGCAACTGCACCAAAATAACAAATTGTAAATAGGATATGTCATCCATTCTCGCGATGACGCTTGGCGTTTACCGCTACAAAAATATCGCCCAGGGAAGAAGCTTACTCAATCCAGAGCTATATGTATAAAATTACAGCATTTGCTGGTGAGTTCGAGGAATAATAAGTACACTAGGCTTTTGACTATTCTAAATTGCTATGAACCTAAACTATATTGCGAAATTACTGGGTAATTCGTGTCCTGGCGACACATTAATTACGGGTATTTGTATCGATAGTCGCCAGATAAAACCAGGGGACTTATTTATTGCTTTAGCGGGAGAACGCTTCGATGGTCATGATTTCATCGAAGAAGTGGCGGCGAAAGGTGCTCTTGCCGTTGTTTGTAGTCGAATAAATAATAAGGTTGCAATACCGCAGTTGCTCGTTCCCGACACGCTAAAGGCCTTGGCAAAAATTGCAGCTGCACATCGCCAAACTATTCAGTGCCCTGTGATTGCGTTAACAGGTAGCAATGGCAAAACAAGTGTAAAAGAAATGATCGCTTCCATTCTGCCAAAGCCGGCTCACGCCACTACAGGCAATTTAAATAACCATATTGGTGCTCCTTTAAGTGTCTTGCAATTGAATTCTACCCACCGCTATGCAGTATTTGAATTAGGTGCCAATCATATTGGGGAAATCGCGCATACGGCGGCTATTGTGCAGCCACATGTTGCGCTTATTAATAATATTGCGCCTGCACATATAGGTGAATTTGGTTCAATTGATGGTGTTGCCAAAGCAAAAGGTGAAATTTATCACGCATTAGATAGTGCTGGTACTGCCATAGTGAATGATGATGACGCTTATGCGCATTTTTGGGATGGAATCTTAGGGAGTAAAAAAGTCTTGCGTTTTTCCTTGACGAAACCTGCGGATATTTATGCACACAATATTTGTTTTAATGAACAAGGTTGTGCGCAATTTGATTTAACTCTTCCGACAGGGCAGGCACAAGTTACGATGCAAGTTCCTGGTGAGCATACGGTATCCAATGCGTTAGCTGCAGCAAGTTGTTGCTATGCAGTGGGAATCTCCCTAACTGACATTGTTCGAGGATTAAGTCAGTTTCGCGGCGTTCCTGGTCGGATGACTTTTTTAAATGGAAAAAATCAATCATTAGTAATTGATGATACTTACAATGCCAATTTACGCTCGGTACTTACTGCTGTTGATGTATTAGCTAAACGTCAGGGACGTCGTATTCTTGTTTTAGGAGATATGGGGGAGCTTGGTAGTTGGACGCAAGAGCATCATGAGGAAGTGGGCTATGCGGCGCAGCGTCAGGGGATTGATCTGCTGTTGACGTGTGGCGTTCATAGTGCACATACCAGTAAAGCATTTGGACTTAGTGCAAAACATTATAAAACGCAGGAAGAACTGGCCCAGGATTTGCTCAAAAAACTTGATGCCAACACGACTGTTTTAGTAAAAGGCTCACGTTCCGCGGCAATGGAAAAAATTGTGCATCAACTGGTGGGTTGAATCCCAGAATATGATATGCTTGGCAACTTTTTGCGCGGCCAAATAATTGCGCCAGGATATTGAGATGATGGCAGTTGTTTTTCGGCAATGAATAGCAACGTATCCTATGCGATTTTACTTGGGGATTCCCTAACTTTTAATGAGGTAGATAGAAAATGCTTTTCTGGTTAACGCAGCTATTACAAGGACAGTACCATGCGTTTAGAGTATTCCAATATTTGACATTCCGTTCTATTTTGGCGGCTTTAACGGCGTTGCTTGTTGGGCTTTTCTGTGGTCCTGTAATGATTCGCTGGTTGAGAAATTTGCAAATTGGCCAGATGGTACGAGATGATGGGCCGAAAACACATTTATCAAAAGCAGGGACTCCTACAATGGGAGGCGTGTTGATTCTGCTTGCAATTATTGTTAGTTGCTTACTATGGGGAGATCTCAGGCAATCGTCCCTTTGGTTAGTATTATTAGTAACTACTGGTTTTGGTTTAGTCGGTTGGGTTGATGATTATCGCAAGCTCGTTCGGAAAAATTCTAAAGGTTTACCCGCACGATGGAAATATTTTTGGCAATCGGTGATTGCTCTTTGCGCGGTATTTTTTTTGTATTGGAATGCAGAAATTCCCGTACAAACTCAATTAACAGTTCCTTTTTTTAAGGATTTATTGATTAATCTCGGTCCCTTCTTTCCAGTATTAGCTTATTTTGTAATAGTTGGCAGTAGTAATGCTGTGAATCTAACGGATGGCTTGGATGGTTTGGCAATCATGCCTATTGTTATGGTTGCTGGTGCATTGGGTATTTTTGCTTATGCGAGTTCTAATGCGATTTACGCCCATTATTTAGCAATTCCTTTTGTGCCTAATACAGGTGAGCTAACTATTTTTTGCTCAGCAATTGTGGGGGCTGGTCTTGGCTTTCTTTGGTATAACAGTTATCCAGCACAAGTGTTCATGGGCGATGTTGGGTCATTAGCTCTTGGAGCTGCTTTAGGGATGGTTGCTGTGATTGTCAGACAAGAGCTTGTCCTGTTAATTATGGGAGGCTTGTTTGTTATTGAAACAGTGTCTGTCATTTTGCAAGTAGGATATTTCAAGTACACGGGTGGTAAGCGCTTATTCCGCATGGCACCGCTACATCATCATTTTGAATTAAAAGGATGGTCTGAACCCAAAGTAATCGTTCGTTTTTGGATTATGACTGTCGTATTTGTACTCTGTGGCTTGGCAACCTTAAAACTACGTTAGGTGGAATCATGAACCAATCACTTTATTTGGTCGCAGGATTAGGGAAAACAGGACATTCTATCGCTGGGTATTTGCGTCGGCGCAATAAGCCTTTTGTAGTTTTTGATACACGTAAAGAAGTGACGGGATTATCAGCGTTTACGGCGGAGTTCCCTGGAGTTGATGTGTTTTTAGGAGAATTACCTCCAATGATATATCAACAGTTAGCCGGAATTATTACTAGCCCAGGGATCTCATTAGATGAGCCTTTTTTACAGCAAGCGTTTAAATTGAATATTCCTGTATTTGGAGATATTGAATGTTTAGCGCAGGAAATACAAGCACCTGTCGTGGCTATTACTGGTACGAATGGTAAATCAACGGTAACCACCCTAGTGGGGGAAATGGCTAAAGCTGCTGGCTTATCCGTTGCTGTTGCAGGCAACATAGGGCTTCCCGTACTTGATCTGTTAGATAATGAACAGCACTATGATTTATGGGTCTTAGAGTTATCCAGTTTTCAATTGGATTTAACCCATTCGCTCAAACCGATTGCTGCAACGATTTTGAATCTTTCACCCGATCACTTAGATAGGCATCACACCTATCAGGCATATATCGACTCGAAACAACAAATTTATCAACAGGCACAATTTCTTTTATACAATCGCCAGGATGAGCATACATTTCCAACTGCCGCGCTGAAAGAGACTAACAGTTCCAGCTATGGCTTGGATGAAGCTCAAGAAAACCATTGGGGAATTGTCGAAAAAGATGGTATTAATTATCTTGCTCATGGCAAACATTGTTTCTTACCCGTTGATAAGTTGCGTATTAAAGGGAAGCATAACTGGCAAAATGCATTGGCGGCATGCGCCTTGGCTAAAGCCGCAGGCATAGACTTTAAGCCAATGATTCAGGTTCTTGAATCATTTGCTGGGTTGCCTCATCGTTGTCAGTGGGTAAGAACTTTGAATCAAGTAGATTGGATTAATGATTCTAAAGGAACCAATATTGGTGCTACTATCTCTGCTATTTCTGGAATAGGAGGTTCCATGCAAGGGAAGATTGTATTAATTGCCGGTGGCCAAGGAAAGGGTGCTGATTTTACTGAACTTTGTACGCCTGTTGCCGATTATGTACGTTCCATTGTTCTAATTGGTGAAGATGCCGATAAAATGGAAACGGCACTTGGAAAAGTTGTGCCTACGTTACGTGCTTCATCATTGGATGGTGCTGTACTGCTTGCCAAAGAACAAGCGATGCCAGGGGATGTTGTGTTATTGTCGCCTGCTTGTGCAAGTCTTGATATGTTTCGTGACTTTAATCACCGCGGAGAAGTATTCACCAATTTAGTAGGTAGATTGTGAGTACAATGCAGCCCAGACACTACAATTTGCGCGGTAAACCTACCAATAAACCCATTGCTCTGTATGACAAATGGTTAATGGGTGCTGTGCTTGGCTTGTTGATTATTGGCCTAATGATGGTTGCATCGAGTTCGGTCATGATCTCGACAAAATATTATCACCAGCCTTTTCATTTTCTGATTCGCCAGTCTTGCTACCTTTTCGCAGGATTTATGGTGGCTATTGTTGTCATGCGAATAGACAGTAGCACTTGGGAAAAATGGAGTGTTCCGCTGTTATTAGTTTGTTTACTCATGTTACTGGTGGTATTGATCCCAGGAATCGGCCGGGTCGTCAATGGTTCCAGGCGATGGCTTGCGTTTGGCCCCATTGGTATTCAAGTTTCGGAGCTCGCTAAATTAACCATGATTTTTTATGTTTCAGGTTATTTAGTGCGGCAACAAGAAAGTGTGCGTCAAAGCATTTTGGGATTCATCAAGCCTATGATCATTTTAGGAATGGTGTCTGTTTTACTACTAATGGAACCTGATTTTGGTGCTACTGTAGTTATCTCTGGTACGGTGATGGCACTCTTATTTTTAGCAGGAGTAAGACTTCGCTACTACATTGGACTATTAATTATTGTAATCTGCTGCCTCGCGATGCTTGCCTTTTCTTCGCCCTACCGGGTTGCCCGTTTAACGGCTTTTTTAGATCCCTGGGCTGATCAATTTAATAGTGGTTATCAATTGACACAATCACTCATCGCTTTTGGCCGTGGAGGATGGTTAGGTACTGGCTTAGGAGACAGTGTACAAAAATTATTTTATTTACCGGAAGCTCATACCGATTTTCTATTTGCCGTGCTGGCCGAAGAATTAGGGCTGGTTGGCGTAATGTTGGTATTAATTTTGTATAGTATATTGGTGATTAGGGGCTTGATGATAGGTTTTACAGCCTATAATCAGGAGCGTCTGTTTGCAGCTTTTACCGCGTATGGCTTAACTTTTTGGTTAGGTCTGCAGGCAGCAATTAATATGGGCGTGAATTCAGGATTACTACCGACGAAGGGATTAACGCTACCCATGCTTAGTTACGGTGGTGCTAGTATGGTAGTGAATTGTGTGGTAATTGCACTGTTATTGCGCATTGATCATGAAAATCGTTGGCAGTCTTTAGGACTAAGATCGCCAACATCATAACCGTAAAGAGGATAGAGTGTTACACTTTAGTTAGGATAATGCCTTTTTAAACTAAAGGTAAACACACTTTACCTCCTAATAAAGGGGAATTTTGTGAATAACATAGGGCAGTTTCTATCACCAAGGATGGGTAGAGTAGAACAAATTCATTTTGTTGGGATTGGCGGCGCTGGAATGTGTGGTATCGCTGAGGTTTTACATAACCAAGGATATCGTATTACAGGTTCCGATCTAAGTGAAAGTCGCACGGTACAACGATTACAAGCTTTGGGAATCAAAGTTTATATCGGTCATCGCGTTGAGAATGTGATTGGTGCAGATGTGGTTGTACGCTCAACAGCGGTTAGTGCCGATAACCCAGAAATAATTGCTGCCAATGAACAAGTAATTCCTGTTATTCCACGAGCCGCAATGCTCGCAGAGTTAATGCGATTTCGCCATGGTATTGCCATTGCCGGTACGCATGGAAAAACAACCACCACAAGCTTGGTGAGTAGTTTATTAGCTGAAGGGGGACTTGATCCGAGCTTTGTTATTGGCGGTAAGTTAAATAGTTGTGGTTCTAATGCGCAATTAGGGAAGTCTGCCTACTTTGTTGCTGAAGCAGATGAAAGTGATGCTTCTTTTTTATTCTTAAAACCAATGATGGCGGTTGTTACCAATATAGATGCCGATCATATGGGAACTTATGATGACAGTTTTGACAAGTTACGTAATACCTTTGTTGAATTTCTGCATCATTTGCCATTTTACGGTTTAGCCGTTCTTTGCATTGAAGATGCCGAAGTATGCCGAATTCTTCCCTCTGTTCAGCGTCCAACGCGCACCTATGGATTTCGTGAAGATGCTCATTATCGTGCTTTAAACTGGACCCAAAATGGCTTGTTAAGTGAATTTACTGTACAAAGACCTGCGCCATATAAACCATTAAATATAAAATTCCAATGGCCTGGTCGTCATAACGTCTTAAATGCTCTGGCTGCAATTGCTATTGCTACGGAATTGGGTGTGGATGATGAATCTATCATTAATGGTTTATTAAAGTTCCAGGGTGTGGGGCGCCGTTTTCAAATGTTAGGTGAAAGACGTTTTGAGCGAGGTTCTGCGATCATTGTGGATGATTATGGCCATCACCCACAGGAAATTATGTCAACAATTGATGCATTCCGACGCGTTTGGCCTGATAAACGTCTGGTTCATGTATTTCAACCGCACCGCTATACCCGTACGCAGTCACTATTCAGTCAGTTTGTGGATGCGTTAAGTTTGTCAGATGAGCTATTATTGATGGATATTTACTCTGCCGGAGAGCAGGCAATACCCGGCTTGAGTAGCGAAACCTTACTGCAACAAATCAGTCAACAGCAGCCTAATGCAAGATTAGTAAATGATAAAAACTTAGCGCAAACATTGGATGAATTGATTACCGATGGTAGTGTAATTTTGATGCAGGGAGCCGGCAGTATTGGTCAGCTGGCACTTAATTTAATGCAGTCTTCAGTGCGAGAATCCGCATGAAAACCCTAGATGAAGTGAATGCTGTCACCTATCAGGGCCAACTGCTGGTCAATGAGCCGCTGGCTGATTATACAACCTGGAGAGTTGGTGGGCAGGCACAAAAACTGTATAAACCCATCAGCATTTTTGATCTAGCACTCTTTCTTAAACAATTACCTAAAGAGGAGCCTTTGTTATGGCTTGGTTTGGGAAGTAACTCTTTGATTAGAGATAAAGGTTTTGCCGGAACCGTTATCTTAACGCAGGGTTGTTTAAAAGAAATAAAATTGCTTGCCGATGATGTGGTTCATGTCGAGGCTGGCGTGTCTTGTGCTACCATGGCGAGATTCTGTGCTCGCGCCAATTTGGCGGGGGGAGAGTTTTGGGCTGGAATTCCAGGTACAATGGGTGGCGCTTTACGAATGAACGCTGGCTGCTTTGGCGGCGAAACCTGGCAATCGGTGATTGAAGTAGAAACGATAACTCGTCATGGTGAAATACGGAGACGGAAACCCGATGAGTTTGAAATCGCCTATCGCCATGTTGCGGGTTTACAAGATGAGTGGTTTGTAGCTGCCACTTGCCGCTTGGTAAAAGGTGAGAAAGAGAAATCGTTGCAACTTATTAAAGAATTATTAGCTCATCGAGCGGATACACAGCCTACCAATGAGTATAATTGTGGGTCTGTGTTTAGAAATCCTCCAGGTAATTTTGCTGCTCGTCTCATTGAGACATGCGGGCTTAAAGGCAAGCAAATTGGAGGCGCGGTTGTTTCGGAAAAACATGCCAATTTCATTATTAATCAACATGGTAATGCATTGGCCAGTGATATCGAATCATTGATTGAATTAGTGCGCAGTACGGTGCATCAGCTAACTAACATTGAGCTGATTCGTGAAGTGCATATCATTGGAGATCTTTAATGCCTAAAGCAATTAATCTGTTATTACTTTACGGTGGTAAATCGGGTGAGCATGAGGTTTCCTTATGTTCAGCTGCCTCAGTTTTGAGAGAGCTTGATTCTGGTAAATACAATATTATTCCCGTAAGTATGGATAAAGATGGTCAATGTTATCTCAACGATTATCAAGAATTACAAGCCTTTAAGGAATGCTTACCTGTTAAGACGGCAAATTCACGTGCTTTAACCAGTTTATTGGTAAATGGGCGTTTGGCAATTGAAGCAGATATTGTTTTTCCCGTGGCTCATGGACCTCTTTATGAAGATGGATGTCTGCAAGGATTACTGGAGTTAGCTGGTGTGGCTTATGTCGGTTGCGATGTATTGTCATCAGCAATTGGTATGGATAAAGATATAGCTCGACGTCTTGCCTGCAGTGAGACAATTGAATCAGCTCGCTATCGCATGTTGTCTTGGCATAGTTCTGCTGCTGAAAGACAACAATTTTGTAAGCAGACTGCTGCCGAATTAGGATGGCCTATGTTCGTTAAACCGTGCTCTCTAGGCTCAAGTGTGGGCATTCATAAAGTTAAAAATATGGCTGAATTAACTACTGCTATTGAAGATGCATTGCGCTATGATGAAACAATTTTAGTGGAAGAGTTTATTCAAGGGCGAGAAATTGAATTAGCTGTACTTGAGAATACATCTCCTGCTGCCGCGCCAAGAGTCAGCTTACCCGGAGAAATTTGTGTCCATCATACGGATGGATTTTACTCTTACACTGCAAAATACCTGGAAAGTAATCAAACTGAATTACACGTCCCCGCCAAACTTGATGCGGAACTTATTCAGCGATTACAAGCAATTGCAGGCGAAATATTCACTCGTTTGAAATGCAAAGGTATGGCTCGTGTTGATTTCTTTGTTAATGATCAAAATGGCAAAATTTACTTTAATGAAATCAATACGATTCCTGGTTTTACTTCCATTAGCATGTATCCCAAAATGTGGCAGGCTAGTGGTTTAAAATACCCGGCTCTTTTAGATGAGCTAATAGATTTGGCAATGACTCACCAGCGTTGTAGACAGCAGTTAGTGACTGATTATCAATGAATAAGAAATCAAGGGTTAGCGTAATGTAAGTGATATGGTAATAGGTGGTGGGTAAGTGGATGGCTGATACTGGACGATTACGCTATGCAAGCTTTTTAACAATATTAGTTATTTGTGCTCTTTTCCTGGCGGCCAGGCTGATTTATTTATACGTGGCTGATCCGAAAAGATTCCCTATTAATACTGTCAAAATTGTTGCAAGTTATCATCATATTTCTCATAAGGACCTAGAGATAATCCTAACGAAGTATGTTGATTCCAGCTTTTTTTCACTGCCGGTTGGCAAGCTATATACTGATTTAGCTGCCTTTGACTGGGCAGATCAGGTTCAAATTGAGCGTATCTGGCCTGATACTTTAAAAATTACTTTAGTGGAGAAAATCCCTGCAGCCACATGGAACGATGCCATGATGACTGAAGACGGAGAATTGTTTAATTATGGGGGACGATTAGATTCTTCACTACCTCATTTGAGTGGACCTGCGAATCAACAGAAGGAAGTCTTACAAGTTTACAAAAAAATGAGTAAGATATTATCAATATATGGTTTGCATGCAGCTTCACTAGAGTGGCGTGATAATCGAGCTTGGGAGCTTAGCTTAGCTAATGGCATACAGTTACGCTTAGGAAAGCGGGATTTGGAAACACGGATAACCCGATTCTGTAAAGCATATCCTGCTGTTTTTGCAGAACGGTCGGATCAGTTGGCAAGTGTTGATTTACGTTATCCGCGAGGCATGGCGGTGCAATGGAAAAAATAAGCGGGAAGATAATGGCAAAAAAATTAGAAAAAAATATCATCACCGGTTTGGATATTGGCACCTCAAAGGTAGTTGCGCTTATTGGTGAAGTAGCGGCAGACGGTGCAATTGAAATTATAGGTATCGGACGTCACCCCTCCCGCGGATTAAAACGAGGTGTAGTTGTTGATATAGAAGCGACGGTTAACTCCATTCAACGAGCTGTTCAAGAAGCAGAATTAATGGCTGGATGCGAGGTACGAACGGTTTATGCAGGAATTGCGGGTAGCCATATTCGTAGTTTGAACTCTCATGGAATTGTCGCCATTAAAGATTTAGAAGTTTCTCAAGCCGATGTAGAGCGTGTACTTGATGCAGCGAAGGCTGTAGCTATCCCGGCCGATCAAAAGATTCTTCATATTCTTCCTCAAGAATTTATTATCGATAATCAAGGTAGTATTCGTGAACCAGTAGGCATGGCGGGTGTGCGTTTGGAAGCTCGAGTTCATATCGTAACGGGTGCGGTCAGCGCTGCGCAAAATATTGCTAAATGTGTACGGCGCTGTGGTTTAGAAGTCAGCGACATCATTCTCGAGCAATTGGCCTCCAGTCATGCAGTGCTAACTGAAGATGAAAAAGAACTAGGGGTTTGTCTTATTGATATTGGTGGAGGTACCACTGATATCGCGGTTTTTGCGGAAGGTGCGATTCAATTTACAGCAGTAATTCCTATTGCGGGCGATCAGGTAACGAATGATATCGCCATGGCATTACGTACTCCCACAAAAGCTGCGGAAGCTATCAAAGTCAAGCATGCTTGTGCCATGCCTGAATTAGCCAATCCTAGTGAAATGATAGAAGTGTTAAGTGTTAATGAGCGGCCTGGACGCAAAATATCTGCAAAGGTACTTTCAGATGTTGTTTCTGCGCGCTATGAGGAATTGTTTTCGTTAGTTCGCAATGAACTGCGACGCAGTGGATTTGAACAACGAGTTGCTGCTGGCATGGTGATGACTGGCGGAGGCTCTTGCGTGCGTGGTGCTATTGAATTGGCTGAAATGTGTTTCGAAATGCCTGTACGCCAAGGGTGTGCCCACCAAGTCTCTGGCTTGGTTGAAGCAACAGTTAATCCTTCCATGACCACAGGAGTCGGTTTATTGTTGCATGGGTTTCAACAGCAGTATGAAGGTGGTTATAATATTACCACTCTAAGCGATAGCGGCAAAGGAGTGTGGGCACGAATGAAAGAATGGTTTAATGGTAATTTCTAGTAGGTTCAATCCAGATTGGTTACATGATAATTTAGGATAGAGCCTCAATATTGACAGAATTTTTGAGGGGAGAGGTCAAATGTTTGAATTAACGGAGAGTCAGCTAGACAATGCCGTAATTAAAGTTGTTGGTGTTGGCGGTGGCGGTGGTAATGCAGTTCAACACATGGTTACTGAAAATATTGATGGTGTTGAATTTATTTGTGCCAATACTGATGCTCAAGCGCTCAAAAATTCAAATGCGAAGGTTCACATTCAGCTCGGCGAAGAATTAACTAAAGGTTTAGGTGCTGGGGCTAACCCCCAGATAGGACGCGAAGCTGCCGAAGAAGACCGAGAACGCATCAAAGAAGTCCTGGCTGGTGCTGATATGGTATTTATTACCGCAGGAATGGGAGGCGGAACTGGAACAGGTGCCGCGCCAGTTTTTGCTGAAGTGGCAAAAGAATTAGGTATTCTCACCGTCGCGGTAGTTACCAAACCCTTTGCTTTTGAAGGAAAGCAACGCGCCTTAGCTGCCGAAGAGGGAATTCGTCGTTTGGGTGAGCACGTTGATTCCTTAATCACTATTCCTAACAATAAGCTCTTAAGTGTATTGGGTAAAAACATTAGCCTTCTAAATGCTTTTAAAGCAGCTAATAACGTTCTTTTAGGTGCTGTGAAAGGTATTTCTGATCTCATCACTCGTCCAGGTTTAATCAATGTGGATTTTGCCGACGTACGCACAGTCATGTCTGAAATGGGAATGGCAATGATGGGAACAGGAAGTGCTACTGGCGAGCAAAGAGCACGTCAAGCTGCTGAAGCGGCCATTGCTTCGCCCTTGTTAGAGGACGTTAATTTTTCTGGTGCTCGTGGAATTCTGGTCAATATTACCGCTGGACTCGATATGTCTATTGGGGAATTTGAAGAAGTCGGCGATGTGGTGAAAGAGTTTATCTCTGACGATGCTACCGTTGTGGTTGGTACCGTTATTGATCCTGCAATGACTGATGAAATGCGTGTAACTGTCATAGTGACAGGTTTGGGAGATCAACGAGGTCGCCATCAGCAACAACAAACTATTATTAGCACAAAGAACAGAATTGCGGAGACCACTCGCAGCGACGGCTCATTGGATTACCAGCAATTTGATAGACCCGCTGTGATTCGTAAACAAGCAGCTGCTTCTACAAAACCAACCAGTGAAGCTTCAATCCCTGATGTTGATTATTTGGATATCCCTGCTTTCTTGCGTCGACAAGAGGAAAGTGTTGAATAGTCAGACCAGCTCGTAATAGCTTTAGAGGTATAAACCTGTCTTTCATGTGGTGAGTCTCCCGATTGAAGCGCTTGCTCTTTAAGGAGATTCATTGCATGCAAAGTGAGGAAGTATACAGGGTTTTGACCTGTCTCATAGGCATTACGCTGATTATTATAAAAAAATTAGACTAATCAACAGATTGTTGATATGATTTGGTAGTTTATTGCGCGCTTAAAAAATGGGATATCAAAAAGGTGATTACTGAATGATAAAACAAAGAACTCCTAAGAAAGTCATTCAAGCAACAGGTGTCGGTTTGCATTCCGGAGAAAAGGTTCTACTCACCCTGCGTCCCGCTCCCATCAATACAGGTATTGTTTTTAGGCGTATTGACTTAAACCCAGTGATAGAAATTCCCGCACTTTATGATCAAGTTGGCGATACAATGCTCTGTACCTCTTTACAGCGCGATGGTGTTAAGGTTGCTACCGTGGAACACTTGCTGTCTGCCTTCGCAGGGTTAGGCATTGACAATGCTTATGTAGATATTAATGCACCAGAGCTTCCCATTATGGATGGTAGTGCTGCCCCTTTTGTATTTTTGATTCAATCGGCAGGAATTCGCGAGCAAAGTGCTGCAAAACGATTTATTCGTATATTAAAACCCATCCGCATTGAAGATAATGGCAAATATGTCCAATTTCTTCCTTACAATGGCTATAGAGTTTCATTTACTATTGATTTTGATCATCCTGTATTTAATGACAGACCTCAGACTGCGACCTTTGATTTTTCTAGTACCTCTTATGTAAAAGAAGTGTGTCGTGCACGTACATTTGGTTTCCTGTCTGACTATGAGAAATTGCGTGAAAATGATTTAGCCAAAGGCGGTAGTCTAGATAATGCGATTGTCGTTGATGATTATCGCGTCTTAAATGAAGATGGTTTACGCTTTGAATCGGAATTTGTTACTCACAAAGTACTGGATGCCATCGGTGATTTATATCTTCTAGGTTGTGGATTAATTGGTGCCTTTGAAGGTTATAAATCAGGACATGGTCTTAATAATCGACTTTTACGCGAGTTGATGGTGCGTCAAGATGCTTGGGAATATACCTATTTTGATGCAGAAAATTATCAACCAACCATGGCCGCAGATTTTTTACCTGCCGAAGCATAATCTTAGAATGAATCCAAATGCTGGCATAGTCTGAGCAAAGGCATGCTTATCCAAGATTTTTCAAATTTCATATTCAATATGTACTATCTCTTTGCGTAAACTCTATAATGCCAAGGATGGCGTCTCATAAATTGTTATCAGATATCAGATGAAGAATAAATTTACAAAGATTAATATAGAAACGCTAATATTGGTTGCGGTTTGGGAAGCTCCTTTTATTTTTCAAGGCTGCTTTAAAATTAGGAAAGAGGACGACGCAGTTAATTCTTCTCTTCTTTTCTTCAGATGTGAAGGTTACCATTTGCATCAGACAGCAATAGTTAATGAATTTTCTCCGAATGAATATATATTTACCCATCTGTATCGCAATTCAGTTCGTTTGTCATTAGAAAACTCAGAGTTAGAAGATAAGCATGCCCTTTATCTTTTGAAATACGCGTTAGACTTAACTTTGAAATCAATGTTGGAAAAACAAAAGCAGGATCTTATTTATAGAGATGAAGTTGTCACAGAGACAATTGCCGCAAAAATTGCGCCCATTTTACATTATGGTTCCTGGAGTGACAAAGTCGAAGATATTGGTTTTGCTGTGGCGGTTGATTTTAATCCGCAAGAAACGATGGGGGAGGCTGCTGTATTAGCTTTACTCGCTGAAACAAAGTCGTTACATGCAAAAATAAATTGATTATGAAAGCAAGGCATGACAATTAAAATCAGTAATGCTTACTTCGGCAAACTCCAATGCTTCTTAGAGCACTACTAAACCAATTGAGTAATGTCTGACATTCTATACACAAGGTTATCCACAGAATTTGTGGGTAACCTAATTGTCAATAAGCAATGGAAAAATGTATTCGAGCTATATTTAGCAAGGGACAATAAAAATTGAGAAAAAAGAGTTAAGAGATTTATTTTGGGATAGATAAAAGTTATCCACAGAGGGATATCGAGTTGATAAAATTACTAGCTTTACGATAATAGCCAAATAAATTTTGAAAAAACAGTCTTGACAGCAAAAAATTTTAAAAAGAGGTTGTTAATTTTGTTCCGTAGACAGTTGTTGCAAAGCTTTTTTGAGTGGTTCGTAATTACATTGTTCACTTGCAATACGAATGGTATCGCGAGCGCTGTTTGACAATGGAATGGTTTTGTTTTTGTTACACGTCGCCAGTTGATGAGAATTTTCCTCAATAACGGTGATTTTTATCCCTACAAGCTGATAAAGTCCTGCTTCTCTTCTTAATTTGTCGCGTAACTCAGGGATGGCATAACGCAACTCGGTTGCCCATGCTGAATTTGTGATCGTCAGCGTTAGAGAACCTCTGAGGAAACTGCCAACATTACAATAATTTACTAAATGCGCGGGTAAATAGGTTTTAACCAGGGCATTTAACCCTTCCAACTCTATAGCATTCTGACAAATTTCTAATAATTGCGGGTTTAGGCAGCGATTAATACGACGCATATAGTCTTAGATAAATTGATAACCTGACAAGTATACCATTATTATTTCTTAGACATAGAAGATATACCAGAAACGTAATGGATGACAGGATCTGCTATCTGCAATATCATTAGGCTTTTAAGTGACAGTGATTTAAAGGACAACAATGACGGACAGAAGTGTCGTATATTTTGCAAGACTGCATTGGATTTTATTTTTCTGGCCCTTAGCGCTTGCATGTTTTGCCATTTTTTTAGGTACACAAATTAACCAATTAAAAGAAGTGTCACTCATGTTTCTTGGTGTTGCTTTTATTTGGATATTAATGACCTGGGTAACCTACCATTTTTCATCACTTACCATTAAACAAAAACAGGTAATACTTCGTACAGGAATGTTGGTTAGACAAACAGTTGATATTCCTCTTTCTAAAATAGAGAGCATTGATATTCGTCAATCAATTTTGGGTAGTATTTTTCGCTATGGCTCATTGGTAATTACAGGCACTGGTGGCACGCGTCATGTTATGAATTTTCTCGATAAACCGCTAACCTGTCGACGCTATATCGAACAGCTTATGCATGAGTAATGAACATTGGTCCAGGTTGTTTTTTAAGCAACCTATTATTGCAATTTCTCCTTTAAAAGGTGGGCGTCAACACCAGACTGATTTAATTGAACTCACAGATGGTAGCAAATGGGTTTGTAAAAAACTCACTGGCAGTACCTGGCTTGGGATAATGAATTCTGCACAATTTAGGTTTACCGAGGTAATTGCAACACATGTCGCCAATAAAACAGGCTATACTTATGCGCCAAAAACCCTTCCTATTCCAAAACGGTGGGTAGAAGGTACACAAACTCATTTACTCATTACTCCTTATTGTAAAGGTAAATTAAGAGCGACAGTTACGCAGGAACAAGCATTTTTACTAGGAAAATTGCTGGCAAAATTGCATCAATTAAATTTGCCAAAGAAAGGAGGACAGGCTTTTCCATGTATTAATTTACCTGAGAATCAATCTTATTCACCTGAAGTTAAATTGCTTGTTGAGCAATCTAATGCTTCCTTGCAATATGACAGTCAAAACTGGGTTGTTAGCCATCGAGATATCCATTTAGAAAATATTGTATGGAAGGATGCAGAAAAGCCGCATTTAATTGATTGGGAGAGTGCAGGACTGATTCATCCCTTTGTCGAATTAATTGGTGTGGCTATGAACAGCTCTGGCCTGGCAGTAAAAAAGTTCGAAAAGAATCTCTTTCGTGCTACTTTAAGAGGCTATGCGCAGATTATGGGTAATTTACCACAAGCAAACGAGCACTTATGGGGCCTGATTTTTCATAGCTGGCTTCTCTGGTATGCCTACAGTCTCAGAAGAAACTGGCAAGAAGATGCCGAGCAAACCTTGCAAGTCATTAAGCTTATTAAACTGAAAATGAAAGAATTACAGCATCTCTATGCTGATTAAGACTATTTTTTAACTTTATCTAAAGTTTGATAAAAAAAAGAATTAGATAAAATTAAATATTTTAGAAAACACACAGTAAAAAAATTTGAACTTGAATATTAGGTACATGTAAACAAAGCTAAATAGGGGAAAATAGTAATAAAATTATAAAAGGGTAATCTGAAATAACATTCCCATTTTAAAATGGTGAGACATTATTAGCCTTCCATTAAGTAAGCAATCTTAAATATAATTTTATTAGTTTAGTTTTATCATTTTATTGTCATGTGCATACTTAAACCACATAGTAACGAAAGAAAAAATCACCAAAATGATGACTACTAATGGAGGGGAGATCGAACTTTGTGTTTTTCTCAAAAGCATTAGAGATAATAAGGGGGTTAAACCTGCAGAAATGCTTGCTGCAGTTGAATATAATAAAGATAAAACTGTACAGCGCAAATTGAAAGGAAACATCTCTGCCAACATCACTGGCACAGTGGCATAATAAGCTCCTGCCGGAATTGATATCAGTGCTTGTATTAAAATAAACTGATTATAAGTTCCATAGGATAGCAGATAAAAAAATGGTTGAAGTAGCAACAAAAAACCAACGATTGCAGCAACAATAATTCCTTCTCGCTTTACTTTGTCAGATAATTTTCCAAAAATAGGAAAAACACACAATAAAACCATTAATGAAATAATATTAGATTTAATAATCTGGTAGTCTGTAAAATTTCCATAGATATGAGCTTGTGTTGGACCATAGATATATATCTGAAACGTTGTAGCAACCCCTAAGCTACTTAATGCAAATACATATAAACATTTCGATTTATATTTAAATAAATATTGTAAAGACTGATTGCATAAATTTTTGAGTTTTGGCCTAGTATTATTTGCATAATAATTTATATATTCTTTGCTTTCCGGGATAAACATTCGTATATATAAGCCTATAGAAGAACCTAATAAGGCTAGAATAAAAGGAATGCGCCATATAGCCCATCCTAATTCAGGGTAGCACTCTATTAAGTAGGTGATTATTAATGAAAATAGAGATGCAACTAACAGGCCTGCCATTGTCCCGAATGAGGCCCAACTACCTGAATAACCCTTATTGGATGTTTCGGCATTTTCTATAAGATAAGCTGAGGAATTAAGATATTCGGCACCACAAGAAAAGCTCTGAATAATACGCAATATCAAAAGACATGCTATTGAAGCAATACCAATTGAATTGCTAGAGGGAATAAAACCGATTAAAGTTGTAGAGATTCCCATGCTAAGTATAGAAGCTGCAAGAGTAATTTTTCGCCCATAAATATCGGAAAATAAACCCATAAATATTGCGCCAATAGGTCTTGCTAAATAACCAGCAAAGAAAGTGGCGAATACGATGAGTAACCCCTTGGTGACATCTCCAATCAAATATTTGGCCAGATAAACCGATAGTAGTCCACATAAGGCCAAATCAAAAGCCTCAACAAGGTTTCCTAGCATTCCAGCAACAAGGATACGTGTTTGATGCTTCATTACAATTCCAGCCTTTTTTGTAATTCAGTTGCTGTAATTAAGCTGTCATGGTTTGCAATATGATCAAAAAATAAAAATCCATCCAAATGATCTACTTCATGCTGAAGTATACGTGCTTCAAGCCCGCTTGCACGTTTTTTAATAAAATTTCCATTGAGGTCAAAGCCAGAGTATTCGATCTCCATTGCTCTGGGAACCTCTCCTCTTAACTCACCTGTATTTAAGCAACCTTCATAGCCAGTTTGTATTTCTTCAGATAAATTTTTTACGGTTGGATTAATTAATACCGTGTCAGGAATGTGCTCATCAATTTTTCTTGTTTTAGTATAAGTAGTTCCAAAAACAATGATTCTTTTACTAATACCAATTTGTGGAGCAGCGATGCCTACAGCACCCTTATCTTTCATAATTTCAATCATATCTATAATAAGGCTTTTTAGCCAAGCAGAACCAAAATCTGACCTAGAAACGGGCTCGGCTTTTTCTCTTAATATAGGATTGTCTTGTTTAAGTATTATTCTCATAATTCACCTGGTTATTTATAATGAGTTTTAAAGTCGGTTTATGCGCAATGAAAGTTTGTTGTTTTTCTGGTAAGGGAATGGTTTTGATTATGTTCCGTAAACAGAATTGTCCCATATTTATGAGGGTATCGAGATTAGTTAACAATCTACTTTTTGTAACTTTATCGCTTGTTTTTAATGCAAAAGAATAGACTACACGGTATTCAGCAAACCGAGCGGGAATTGCAATACCTATGCTGAATTTTTGTGCTTCTAATTTATAATGACGTAAACGATTTTCTTTTGTTTTTGGGTAAAGCTCCTCCCAATATTGTGCTTGATCTTGTTGAATGAACTTATCATGATAACTTTTATCTAACTGCCATAAATTATGCTCGATGAGATTACACTCAATGGAAGGATGAGAAGATAAAAAGAATAATTCATTTTTTGGATTTATTAACGCTATTGCCAGGTAATCAATTTCCAACAGGCCAATTACGTCACTAAATATCCTTTTGACTGTTCTGTAATGCTCAAAGAGAAAGTCTTTCGCCTGTGGGTGAAGGGTGATTGAAGGGTTAACATCCATTTATTATATTCTACTTATTGCATGACATTTTCCGATATTTTTCTTCATAAGAAGAAATTGAATCTATTGCCAAGTTAATGATTTTTTCTAGATTTTCTTTCGAAGTGTCTATCTGGCGAACATCTCGTATTAATCCTAACACAAAGTCAGCATAATCGTCAGTATTTCCTGTTTCTTCTCTGTATAAATGATGGCTCTTCTTAAGAATATAATGTAGTAAATCGTCATCAATAAGCTGGGTTTGATGTGATTCACTTCTTTCTTGTTCACCGAATAACAACCATCCGGCAGTTACATTTAACTCTCTAGCTATATTTAGGATTCTTGCATAATCAGGTAGAGCATCTCCACGAATATAACGCCGACATATTTGTTCAGATACTCCAGCAAATTTAGAAAGGGTTTGAATGCAAATACCACTAGGCGATCTTGATGCTATGTGCCCTCTTAATTTCATAATCTCAATTAGCCTATGTGAAAATTCTTTGTACTTACCAATTCCCATAACGAATTCCTACCATGATTTAGGATGAAGAAGTTAACACATAAATTATTAGCATTCAAAATTATATTTTTTATATTAAATAATCTTAAATTATTGGATTTATAATGATAATTGTTTCTTGTTGTTAATTTAAGTTTCGTTATTGAGTGTTTTTTGATAACATTCCCAAATTAATATTTATTATTCAATGCATTGCTCGAGAATGCGCTGTCTTTGGTTGTATTGCTATTATTTTTATATAAGAAAGGAAAATGGAATTTATGAACAATATTTCTAATACCTTGAGTTTAGCCTGTAAGAAGCAAATTGATGAAGTTTGTAAACCAATGGCAAATATAGATCTTAAGTACCTTGTAATGTATCTCATTTTTAATGATGGTAGATTATTGATTCTTTCTAATATACCTCCTCTTGTTCAACGATATTATCAGGAAAATTTATATAAACAGGATTATAGCTATACCTATAAAATGATTGAGGCGGCATATGAAGGTTATTATTTATGTAATGAAGTAGAGTTTTCCTCCCCTGAGTTTAAAAAAATCCTAAAAGAAAAATATAATATTTATCCTATCTATAATATAGTTAGACGATGTGCTGAATGTACTTTTGTTTTTAGTGCTATCCGTGGTGCTCCAGTTAAATCTGATCAACTTTTTTACAAAAAAACGATTAGGTCCTTTGAAAATTTTTGTGCTAATTTTGTTGATGCATTTCTTGAGGTGATTATTTATCGCCATCCTAAATATAGATACTCCTTTATTTTGACAAACCAAACATATCGTCATGCAATAATAAAAGGCGGCTATGCCGAGAGTGAAACAATCTCAATGAGAGAGCAAGAATGCTTATGGCTTTCTGCACAAGGTAAAACTGTGAAACAAATTGCACAAATTCTTAAAATAAGCCCCTACACAGTTGAAAAATATTTAAAAAATATTCGTGAAGCATTTAATTGTCATACCTTGATTGAAGCTGTCATCGAGGGAATTCATAGAGGAATGATAGGTAGGGTTAATATAAATAAAAAAATCATTAGTTCTGATACTAAGTAAAAAAGTTCGAAAAGAATCTCTTTCGTGCTACTTTAAGAGGCTATGCGCAGATTATGGGTAATTTACCACAAGCAAACGAGCACTTATGGGGCCTGATTTTTCATAGCTGGCTTCTCTGGTATGCCTACAGTCTCAGAAGAAACTGGCAAGAAGATGCCGAGCAAACCTTGCAAGTCATTAAGCTTATTAAACTGAAAATGAAAGAATTACAACTGCTCTATACGGAATTTAACCTTATCTAAAGTGACTTACTATGAAAAAGATTGATTTGCGCAGTGATACGATGACAAAGCCTGATAAAGGCATGTTGCAGGCAATGATTCATGCTGAAGTTGGAGATGATGTCTGGAATGAAGATCCAACTGTTAGACGCCTGGAAGAAATGATAGCCGACAAGGCTGGTATGGAAGCAGCCGTATTTGCACCCTCTGGAACACAATCTAATTTAATGGGACTTATGGCACATTGTGAGCGTGGTGACGAATACATTGTTGGTCAAACCGCTCATACCTATCGTTGGGAAGGGGGCGGGGCTGCTGTCTTGGGAAGTATCCAACCGCAGCCTATTGATTTTTCTGACGATGGTAGTCTTCCTTTGGATAAAGTGGCATTAATGATTAAACCTATCGATGATCATCATCCCCGTACTAAATTGTTATGTCTCGAAAATACAACAAATGGTAAGGTGTTACCCCTTGATTATCTTAAAACCATACCTCAATTTTGTCGTGAACATCGGATTGCCAGCCATTTAGATGGTGCTCGAGTTTTTAATGCTGCAGTTAAATTAGGCGTTCCTTTAGAAACGATTAGCAGGAATTTTGATTCTATTTCCATTTGTTTATCAAAAGGATTAGGTACACCAGTCGGTTCTGTACTTTGTGGCAGTAGTGAATTAATTAAGCGTGCGAGACGTTGGCGTAAAGTGTTGGGTGGAGGTATGAGACAAGCCGGGATTTTAGCAGCTGCAGGCATTTATGCGTTGGAAAATAACGTAGAGCGTTTAAGGGAGGATCATGAAAATGCTTTTTACCTTGCTAGCGGCTTAACAGAGTTTAATAGCATTGAAGTGGACCAGCAATCACTGCAAACAAATATTTTATGGGTTAAATTTAAACATCGCTATAGCGAATTACAAATCTATCTCCAGCAAAAGGGCATTTTATTCCCTCTGGCAAATTCACAAGGGACAGTAAGACTTGTTACTCATCTTGATGTTACAAGAAATGATATAACTCTTACTCTGGAGACAATTAAAAATTTTTACAAAAGTATCAGCTTCAATAATTCCTAACGTAATAGAGTGGAGGCCAAGCGTAGAATTCCACTCCTGTTAGCTAATTTGCAATTTTCAAATAGGACAGTCAAATTGGTACCTAGGCAAAAATTGGTAGAGTCGAAATTAAATGCTAATAAAATCAGTGCGACGTCTGACAATTTTTTAAAACTGAAAGTTTTTGCTTTTCAGCCCGATGAAAAATTTTATTTTCGCTCCTTTGAAGAGCGTCTGCAGATAGTAGAGGAACGAGTACTTCTTGCCAAAAAAATGGTACAAGGTAGTGTGGAACAAGAAGACAATCGCGATCCCCTGGAAAGCAAAAAATTTAAATGGTTTGGCTTTAAAGACACTAAAAGTCAACTTAAAAAATTAGAATTAGCATCAGATGCCACGCAACCCTTGGCAATTTTTGTTGCCCCGGAATATTTATTTAAAAATTTATCTGGCCTTTGTTACCAACGTTACTATACCTGGGAGCAAAAGAATGCGTTCAAAAAAAGATTAAGGGCGCTATCCCTCGATACCGATATGCTCATTGTCCCTGGAACAATTTGTTGGTATAAGGAGGCGAAGACCAGTCAAAATATCTATTATCGGAATACAGCTTATTTCTTCTATCGTGGCAATATCCAAAAATACAAAAAAAGATATCCTCATACATGTTATGATTTTGATTATACGGATGAAGGCTTTTTAAATTTAATGGATTTGCGTCGACTGTATTTCAAATCCGGTGAGAAAGATGCCGCGGTCAAAGATTATTTTGGGATGAAATTAGGTGTTGAGATTTGTTACGATAGTGTACGAGGTTCATTAGCGCGAGTTATTAAAGAAAAAAACATTCCCTTAGACATACAACTTATCATTGCCGATGGCGCCAAAGAGGCTACTATTGTCGAACGAGATGGGTTGTTACTTATTAAAATAGAAAGAAATGCGGAAGAATCAAAAATAGGCAGAATCATCATCAAGGATAATAAAAACGCGGAATTAATCCCCGCTATGGCATCGAACTGCTTTGAAACGAATGATTTAATTTCTTTTCAATTTAGATAATTTTCAATGTGTCAGGGAATCAGGATTAGCAATAAAATCTGCAACTGCACTTGCTTCTCGTGAATTGCTACATCTTATTGTCCATGGAGTCTTCTCTATCATGGCATAAAGCTGGCGTAGTTACTCGTCATGAGCAAAATACATTATTTTTAAGCCAGTCGGATTTCGTATTTTTAGAAACCTTAGAAGCACCTATAATGGCGTAACGTAAGAACAAAGGCTTATGTTAGGGAGAAGGATATTGACCAATAGGTAAAGATAAGTGGTTAAGTCTTGCAACGGTCACTGTTGCTAAGAGGATGTCACCAAAAGTATCTTAGGCGTCTTGGTCAATGCCAAGCTTGCTCACCATACCTTCTTTTGACTTCCGAAATGGTTTTGTTAGCCGTGCAAGATTTTTAACCACAACTCTATAATATCAAGGCTTAAGACTTACAACAATTGGATTTGATGCTTCTTTTGTAAAGATCTCGCAAATTTCAATTTGGTTAGCCGAGATAGGGCGTAAGGTTGGTTTTTTCTATACAAAAGTTAAACAAAAAGATTCATATTGCTTATTAGGAAAGCTGTTTACCCAGGGGTATATATACTCACGTAACACGTCATTTTTCGTGGATATACGTGGATATAATAGTCAAATAGACTCAAAAATTTCTTTAGCAAGACGAAATGAATACCTTCATTAATAATCCAAGTGGTAAATCTCCCCAATCACAAGGATAGTGTGAGGAGATTGAAATTTAGATTATAGGAGACGCTTGGGAAAAAGAGATCTGTTCACTATCGCTTTGCATTTCTACGCTGTCTTCTTCACGTTTCAGTATAGTTCTTATCTGCCTGCAAAAAAATGCCTCTTTATAACTGTCATTGCTTGGATTAAGAAAGGTATAAATGCTCAGAAAATAATTGATACTTGTATTATCAAGATCACTTAATTTAAATCCTGTACCTACTTTCATGAAACATTGATTAATAAACTGAACAGCAAGGTATTCTTTGTTATCTTTAAATTGATTATATAAATGCTCAATAACAAGTTTTTTATCTTGCAGCATTGCCGCTTTGTAGGTAGGAAACTCTTTGAAATTATCATTCGCCATTTTCACAAGGTCTGAAAATGGTGTGGTATAAAGCTGGTGAATTGTTTCAAAAATTTCGCATTTTATACGTTGTGATTGTAGAAACTGGCTAGGGAGAGGGGGTTCAACATATTGTGATTTGTCATCAGGAGTTGGTTCAGTTGAATTACTGTATTGTTGAAATATTGCATTAATTATGTCGAAGGGATTTGTAAAATTTAACCAATTACTGTCTTCCTTGATTCTTGAATTTGTTTGCTCTTTAAATGCAGGAAATCCTGGAAATGCTGGATTTTGTGCATCTGCTGTCTCAGCACCCTGGTCATCTGCATCTGTACCCCGCTCATAAGCAAACGCAGCACCTTGCCCATATGAATACGCTGCGCCTTCTGTAGCCTCTGTGCTTTCCCCCACACACTCAATATTTTCTTCATATCCCTGGGGTGAGTTCGTTTCATCTTCAAAAAGAAGAAATTGGGCAAGACATTGACCAAAATCAATTAAGGTAACTTGGAGATGTGTATTATATTCTACTAATCCCCAGTTAGTATTTCCTCTATCTCCTCGCCCAAGAACTGTCAATAACACTGCACAAACACCAAGTCCGCGTACAGGTTTTGAGTTTCCTTGCTGAACCTCAACATCCCCTTCAGAATTAATTTTGTAACCGAGAATGGTTTGCGCATTGTAGTTATATGAGGCTTTCCAAGTTTGGAAATGCTCCATAAAATCCGATCCTATGAACAATTCATTCACATTCTTGCCATGAAACCGATTATATTTGGCGGTGCAATGAGGACTAATTGCGCGTATTAAATCACCACAAAACCCCTCTCTTGAGATTGCGAATAGTTCTTCATTAGCTTCAATTTCATCAGCATATACACTGTCATAGAAATATTCATTACCAACAAGATCACCTATCTTTATTATGATTTTCTTTTCACTATTATGTTTTTTAGCAATACAAACAACAGAATTACCCTTAGGTCCATCAGAAAAACGTGTAAAGAGCGTTGTTTTTTGTGGGGTTTTTTTAGATATTTTAAAAAAATGCAAGATACACCTCTGTTTGCTAACGATTAACAATTACTCATTTTAGTAAATGTTGTCTTTGGCCATATTTTGCGCGAAGCATAGCAAAATTTTTTATAGCGTCAAGGTCAAGAAGTTATCAATACTGTATTTAGTAGTAGATGTAGGTTTAAAAATTTGCACGCATTTAAGTATCAGTTAAATCTATACGAATACTTGTTTTTATTTTTTTAGTAGGTGATTAATCTGATTAAATGGATACGGAGTTGACTTATCCTTTTGAATTTCTTTATAAAATCTATGCATTTTTTCAGCAATTGAAGCATGTTTAGATAGAAGATCACTAATTTTATCCGGTAAATTACTTGGGAATTTGTTTGCCAAATAATTACTTAAAGTATCATCCCAATTTTTATTATCAATATAACTAGTAAGAACACTATGTAATAAGTTAACGAAATAACTGCCTCTGTCATAATTTTTGTGATCGTTTATAAAATTTAACTCAACCGTTGATAAATCAAACTTGTTAGATAATGCCAAACCAAAATCACTGAGATAAATACTTTCTTCATCCGCTAAAATGTTATGGAAATGAGCATCCATATGAAGAAAATTATTGTCATGCATAAACTTGAAAACCATTTCAAAAGAATTATGCAATTGTTCAAGGTAGTTGATTGAATCTGATTCTGGGTAATTTAGTAGAATATCTTTTAAATGTTGGTATAAATTTTTAGGGAAATGTTCAAGAAATAATAAAAGACTCGCGTTGGCATTGTTTAAGCTATCTACTCGCTCTTTGATATTCGGGTTATTTTCCCAATAATCTAAATAATTTGCGATAGTACCCCAATAAGAAACATCCGTTTTACTTAAACGATCTGGGATAATTCGCCAATTATACATAATCGGAAAATGAAGACATTGACCAGTAATCACCCAATTGGTTGTCATAACATGTGCTGCGAGTTCACGCCACACATTAAAACCAGCCGATCCAATCCCATATTGATAGCACATTGGTAAGTCAAAAATATTAGCGGTGGACATGAAAATATCCAATTCTAATTCAGTAATGGGAACTTGCTTTACAAATACGGGAATATTCTCGATTTCTATTCGAACAGAAGTCCCTCCAATGCCAGTATGAATTTCTTTTCCACTTAAGAGAGCATCAATTAATTGCTGATTGCTCATGCACGCTAGTGTATTGGAGACAACAGTATATTTTTTAGTTCGCGTAGACATACTATTCACGTGATTTACTGATTGTGGCGGATAAGATTGTAACAGTTCTTTTTTAAAGCTTCATACTTATCCTGTTTAGCAGATGGATATGATTAAAATAAAATGTCGTAATAGATTCGGACAGAAATATTATAAAAAAAATCATTTCATTAGGTGGGCGTTGCTATTACGGATCTATTAGCAATAGCAACGCATTAATGTTTATCAGGGATGAATTGCACTATTATTATTCATATCATCACCACAATTTTGCTTAAGCGCATTCAAAAGGTTACTCACAATTTTTTGTTTCACCTCTTTAAGTATTTCCGCAGTCTGAAAGAAAGTGCCATAATTCCGAATCACTCGCTTTACTGTATTCACTATCTGTTGTAATGGTTCTGTCATAGTAGCTGTTGCATTGACCAAAGGATGCATCGCTAGAGCCAGTACAATATCTAAATGTCGATTATTGGCAGCCCAACGGAGTGCATAATTATCATCCGCGGCTGGATTGACATTAGGAAGAGTCATTAGAAATTTAACCACGGCTAAATGACCATGACGTGCAGCTGCACGAATGGCATTGTTATTACCTGCATCGGGATTAACATCAGGAAGTGTTATTAGAAATTTAGCCACAGCTAAACGTCCATTACGTGTCGCCACACGGAATGCATGATTATTTGCATCTGAAGTGACACCAGGAAGCGTTACAAGAAATTGGACAACTTCTAAATAACCATTGTATGCAGCCAAACAGAGTGCATTATTTTCATCGCCATTTGGATCCACACCCGGAATGGTCGTTAGAAATTTAATCAAATCTAAATTATTATTAATGATTGCTTTAATAAAAATTTTATTTAATGTCTCAGTCATTAATCCATCATTGGGAGAATTGGTTTCACTTCGTTCGCGCATGATTATTTATTCCAGAATATTCTATGTGAATGAAATATATAGTCATATCATTAGTACTTTATTAAGTTATCTACGCATTTGTCGCGAGATAACTACCTTAGATTGGAAAATAGAGACTTATTGCAAGTCTGTAAGGATTAATAATATGTTAGCTAAATGTTCAGTTTTTATTGCTACCAGTCTTGATGGATTTATTGCTAGAGATGATGGGTCTATTGATTGGTTAACGAAGGCGAATAATCTTGCGCCATCTGGTGAAGATGGTGGTTATAAATCATTTATATCAACAGTCGATGGATTAGTTATGGGAAGGTACTCCTTTGAGAAAGTATTATCATTTGAAACTTGGCCATATGGAGACCTTCCAGTAATGGTGATGACTAACCACCCCATAGAAATACCTGTGCATTTGAAAAAATGCGTCTCCACATCTTCAGAAACACCTACAGAACTAGTAAACCGGTTAACAAATGAAGGGTATAAGCATCTTTACATTGATGGAGGCATTACTATTCAAAACTTTATAGCTAGTGGCCTGATTAACGAATTAACAATAACTATTGTTCCGGTTTTGCTAGGTTCTGGTCGCCCATTATTTGGAGCATTGGCACGGGATATTGAATTAAACCAAATGACAACGTACACACTGGGTGGTGGTTTTGTCCAAGTTAAATACAAATTAATGTAACCGACTTGTCAAAGCAAAAAAATGACTGCATTAGTTTATGGCTGACGCATCCCCATTATTAATAGAGTATCTAAGGTAGAAAGTTGTGTACAACAAATTATTAATGTTAGCGTGCCACCTGAAGATTAAGCACAAGGTTTCATACAGATCAACCTGATTTGTCTAATTGGCTAGATAGTAAACCCTTAAGAATAGGGTCCGCTTCTTTTATAAATTCACTATCATCATAAGTGGTTGAAGAATCAAAAACATGATTATATTGAACTTTAACTTTGGTATCGTTAGTAAATAATTGGATATCTGCAGATTTATAATTTTCCTTCTTAAAAAATGCAATTAATTTTTTGTCACAGCCTGCAGGAAGAAAAAAGCCGTTCACACTGACTTGAGTGCTGCATTTTTTGTCTCCTGATTCTGAGCAAGGAGAATGTGTTAAAAAAATATCAATTTTGATAATTTTTTGATTTGGAAAGGTTGCTTTAAATTTGCTCACAGCCTCCGGGAAACCACGAATGAGATTTTCTTCTGCATGTTGGGAGTGTTTTGGAAATAGTTCCGGAACATTCGCTTCAACCATAAACTTAAAAAGTTGAAATTTATTATGATTATCAATGTATTTTGTATCCTGATGCCGTATTTCATTCCCAATAACCATTTTAGCATGAACTTGCATAATGGTTGCTATTTCAGCGTCCGGGTTGCTGCGAAAAACAAAATAGGCTTGACCATTAAAACTTATAATAGCGAATACCTCTTTAGATTTTCGTTTAAATGCTGTGGTGGCTTCAGAAAGGGAGCGGTATAGTTTCATTTAAATTGAGCTTTTTGCCGTAAATTAATTCATTATATGTAGTTTTTATTAAGGAATTCTTATCTTCAGTAGTTATATTTTCTTGAAATAAAATAGCTATTTGGGTCACAAATACCTCTTCTTTGCTACGTACCGTGCTTAATGCGCATCAAGGAAGAGAATCACGTAGACATTTGGATACCTAACTATTATGCGTTACTCTGTTATTTTTCCCACGTAGCTATGGAAGTGGTATAAGCCAAAGAGATGCTCAAAAATTAGAAGCCCTGTTGCTCTTTCATAAATTTAAGCATTATGTTTTATAATAAAATAGATTGGTGTATAATTTGCCATTTGTGATTTTTTTATCAGGATAACTCATGTCATTATTCATTTTGGGCACCACCGCTAAAGTAATAAATAAATCAATTTTTGAAAAAGATTCAAGGTCTCTGCGCTCCTATTTTTTCAAACCTTATAAAGTTCCTGAAAAATTTTTAGTTAGAACAACTTCAATTGTTACAGATGCACCAATATTGGGAATAACTTCGGCAGTAGTGGCATTATTTGCTGGACTTGAGTTTTTAAGAGCTATCGGCAATTTGGTCACTGGCAATTTTAAAGATTCTCTGGAAAATCTGAAAGGAGTTGGCGCCTGCCTGGTTATGTCTGCAGCTTTTGCGGTTCTCGCCACATTTAGTCCAATCATTAATACTGTTGATTTGGTTGGCGGTATGGTAAATAGTCTTCGTGAATGCTGTGTAAGTTCTGAAGAATCTGCATATACCAATTCAATATAGTGATAGCAGATGCGCGTTATATTAACGCGCATTTCTTTCGTCTGCCTCTAAATAGAGACTACGAAGAGCAACCAAGAATTATTCTTCATTTGCCGTATAGCCACATCCCTCGTGAGGACAAATGATTTGTCTACCTGCTCGCTTAGTTTCTTTTACGGTTAATAAAGGCCAAGCACATTGGGGACAAGGTTTATCAATGGGCTCATTCCACAGAGCATAGTCACATTTTGGATAGCTACCACAAGAATAAAAGATTTTACCTTTACGTGACTTACGTTTGAGAATTTTGGCACTATGACATTTAGGACATTCTACACCTGTATCTTCAGGCTTTTCGATAGGCTCAATATATTTGCATTGCGGATAATTACTGCACCCAATAAAACGACCATAGCGTCCCGTTTTGATATGTAACGGTCCTGAGCATTCGGGGCAAATACGTCCTTCAACAATATCAGCCTCCGGTTTGTCACTTTCCTGGCTATTTAAATCCTGAGTATAATCGCATTCAGGATACCCTGTGCATCCAATAAAGCGTCCGCGTTTACCTAAACGAATCGCCAATGGTTTGCCGCATTTAGGGCATTGCTCGTCAAGTGTTTCAGTCGTGATGTCTTTACGCTGCACCTGGGTATCGATATGTTGAATTTGATCAATAAAAGGTTTCCAAAACTCTTCCAATACTGGAACCCACTCGCGTTCGCCACGCGAAATCGCATCTAAAGTGTCTTCTAGTTGCGCTGTGAATTTATAATCAACATAGCGCGTAAAATGGCCGGTAAGAAAGCGATTTACAATACGTCCGACATCCGTGGGAACGAAACGCTTTTTATCGACAATCACATATTCACGTTGCTGTAAAGTGTGAATAATGGTGGCATAAGTTGATGGACGCCCGATGTCATATTCTTCCAGTGCTTTTACTAAAGAGGCTTCTGAGTAACGAGGAGGTGGTTCAGTAAAATGTTGATTTGCAAGAATATCCTGAAGATTAATCTTTTCACCGATTTTTAGTGTAGGCAACAAAACTGCATTGTGGTCGTCATCCTGAATATCGTCATGACCTTCTTCATAAACGGTAAGGAAACCAGGAAAAATAATAGTGGAACCGGTGGCGCGAAAAATATTTCCTTCCCCACAGCTTAGATCAACGGCCACGGTATCAATAATTGCTTCTGCCATTTGGCAGGCAACCGTGCGCTTCCAAATAAGATTGTAAAGTTTAAATTGATCGGCTGTTAATGCCTGTTGTACCATCTCTGGCGTACGTTTAATAGACGTCGGGCGAATGGCTTCGTGTGCTTCTTGCGCGTTTTTCGATTTGGTTTTAAAAACACGGGGTGTGTCAGGACAATTATCTTTGCCATAACGTTCTACAATAAAACTGCGGATTTCTTCAATGGCTTCATTGGCTAGATTGACCGAGTCCGTACGCATATAGGTAATTAAGCCCATTGTGCCGGTGCCAATATCAATACCTTCATAAAGCTGCTGGGCAATCATCATCGTTTTTCGTGCAGTAAAACCTAATTTTCTGGCTGCTTCCTGTTGCAACGTTGAGGTGATGAATGGCGATGCCGGTTTACGCTTGCGCTGCTTTTTTTCAATATTATCAACTAGTAAGAAACCTTTAGCCTGTTTGAGCAAGCTGTCACGAACGTGATGAGCTCTTGTGCCTTCGTTAATAGTAAATTGCTGGAGCTTTTCTTTTTCAAAATGGGTGAGTCTGGCTTCAAAGGCCGTGCTATCATGTTGACATTGGGCGACTATTCGCCAGTACTCCTGCGGTACAAAACGCTCAATTTCTTCTTCGCGCTCAACAATAAGTCGTAGTGCAGGGCTTTGTACTCGGCCCGCAGATAATCCGCGACGAATTTTTTTCCACAATAGCGGTGATAAATTAAAACCCACTAGATAATCTAAGGCTCGTCTAGCTTGTTGCGCATTAACCAGGTCCATCGCAATTGAGCGTGGATTATTGATTGCTTCCTGAATCGCTGATTTAGTAATCTCATTAAAAAAAATGCGATGAACTTCTTTATTATCTAGTAAATTTCGCTCTTTCATTAATTCATATACATGCCAGGAAATCGCTTCCCCTTCGCGATCAGGGTCGGTTGCAAGAAGTAGAGAGTCGGAATTTTTTAATGCCTTGGCGATAGAATCAATATGTCGTAAATTTTTTTCGATAGGCTTATAAGTCATGTGAAAATCTTTATCAGGATTCACAGAACCTTTGCGTGCAGGAAGATCTCTGACGTGCCCATAGGACGCTAACACGTCATAATCTTTGCCTAAATATTTTTGTATGGTTTTAGCTTTCGCGGGAGATTCCACGATAACCAAGTGTTTACTCATAAAAAATTAACCTTTCCTTGGGGTAATAATTAATGTAACGCTAGCTTATCTTCCTTTTGGTATAGCACAAGATCAAGAAAAGCTAATTGATTGGCATCAAGGTTGTCGGCAAGTGTATTACGAATAATCCATTTTGTTTCTTGTAAAGTAACAAATCGTGATTCAGAAAATAATAGTTGATTAATAATCAATTCCAATGTTTCTTGGGCAATAATACCCCACTGAATGACACGTGTTAAAAATTGATAACTTGCTTTAGTAAATTTTTGTCGCTCATCTTCTGTAAAAATACGCATGGCTGTGCTTTGCGCATCTCTGATAAAAAGAGTTCGACTTTCTAAACTGGCGTTTTCAGATGAATCTGGGTTATCAGTGTCCGCATTCGTTTGACTTTCTTTTAATTGCGCCAAGCTTTTTTCAAAAAAACTCATTAACATTTCAAACAAACTATCTTTCATTATGCACACCTCATGTAGCCACCGGGAACTGCTTTCACAATACCCTTTAATTCTAATGTAGCCAGGGAACTGACTACTTCTTCAATACCTAACCCGCTTCGTGCAATGATTTGATCTACTGTCGTTATTTCAAAGCCAATGCACTTTACTAGGTTTTTATTATCCGTGGCAAGGGATAGTGTTGCGCGAGTTTGCATGACTTGCTTACTATCCAGACCTAATGCGTCCATAACATCCTGTGTTGTAGTCACTAACGTTGCTCCTTGTTGCAATAGATAGTGACAACCTCTGGCTTGTGGGTTCAAAATAGAGCCGGGCACTGCCAGGACATCCCGATTTTGCTCAAGCGCGAGTCGAGCCGTAATCAAGGAGCCGCTTTTGATTGCTGCCTCAACAACCAATGTGGCCAATGATAAACCGCTTATTATACGATTTCTGCGTGGAAAATGTCCAGCGACTGGTGGGGTTTTTAAAGAAAATTCACTTAATAATAAGCCTGTCTGGCAGATTTTTTCGGCAAGTTTTTTATGCTGACGTGGATAAATACAATCTATTCCAGTTCCCATGACCGCTACGGTTTTTCCTTTAACATCCAAACAACCCTCATGAGCTTGCGCATCAATGCCTAAAGCAAGACCACTTACAATAACTACTTGATTTGATGCTAATTCAGTGGCGAAGCGCCGTGCTGTCTCACTACCAAGAATAGATGGTTTTCTACTGCCAACAATGGCAACAGTAGGTTCTTGTAAACAGGAGAGATCGCCAATCCCATAAAGTACCGCAGGAGGAGAGGCTATCTCTTTGAGTAAATGAGGGTAATTTTCATCTTCCCAGGTCAATAAATGATGATTGCTAGCCTCTTGCCATCGCAAATCAACTTCAATTTCTTTAAAAGAGAATCGTTTAATAGTTTGAGCGATAGGGGCGGGTAAGCCTGCTTGTTCTAATTGCTGAATTGATAATTGAAACATCTCTTGTAAATTCGGCCAACGCAACAAGAGTTTTGCGATGGTTTGTGGACCTATGGAGGGCATTTTATTTAACGCAACAAGATAGGGCGTGTTGTTCATTAACTAATTAATCCATTAATTGGCAGCAAGAATCCAGGACTTCAGAATGTTAGCCTAACCATTTTTTAAGACTATGAATGTTTCCATTAAGGCAAAGGTCTTGAGATAACTTGCAGCGATACGAGGTGTTGGGTGATAATACCATGTATTATACGCTTTAAAATAGATAGTTATGGCCATTCGTAAAATTCTTTATTTACCTGATGAAAGACTACGACAGATTGCAAAACCTGTTGAGCAGTTTGATGATGCATTACAAGCTTTAATCGAAGATATGTTTGAAACAATGTATAGCGTCAATGGTGTAGGCTTGGCAGCGCCTCAGATCGGCGTGAGTTTGCGATTATCAGTCATTGATGTCGTTGGCGATAAAACCCAGCAATTGGTGTTAATAAATCCTGAAATTCTTGCTTCTGAAGGGAAAATGGAATATCAAGAGGGGTGTTTATCAGTGCCCGGTGCTTATGATACCGTTGTACGCGCTCAAAAAGTGACAGTTCGTGCTCTGGATCGTTTTGGTAAATCTTTTGAAATGACTGCCGAAGGGCTCCTTGGTGAATGTTTTCAGCATGAAATTGATCACATGAACGGCAAATTGTTTGTTGATTTATTATCACCACTTAAGCGCGCCATGGCGAGAAGGAAATTGGATAAATACAAGCGGCAGAAATCTCGTAAATAAAGCGAGTGGAATCCAGCCTGTAAGTCTACTATTTAAGTAGACGTTTCTATAGCTCAAGCCCAGGAGTAAATTTGAACATCGTCTTTGCTGGTACCCCAGAATTTACTTTACCAAGTCTTCGCGCGCTTGCAGAATCAGCGCATCGTTTGTTGGCAGTGTATACCCAACCGGATAGACCTGCAGGAAGAGGGCGTAAATTGCAGCCCTCCGCGGTGAAAAGCTGGGCGCTCACACAACATATACCCATTTATCAACCGCTCAATTTTCGCAATGAAGAAGATGTTGCAGAACTTGCTGCTCTGCAACCAGATTTGATGGTAGTTATTGCTTATGGACTTATTTTGCCCCGTAGGGTACTTGCTATACCTAAATTAGGTTGCATTAATGTTCACGCCTCATTACTACCGCGCTGGCGAGGAGCATCTCCTATTCAGCATGCTATTTTGCATGGTGATAGTGAGACTGGGGTGACGATTATGCAAATGGATGCAGGTATGGATGCGGGCGATAAATTAATGGAAGTTCGCTGCCCAATTTTGCCTGACGATACTGCAGGAAATTTACATGACAGACTCGCCGAGCTCGCAACAGAGCCTTTATTGGCAACGATAAATGCTTTAGCGCTTGGACAAGCGATGCCAGAAGCACAGCACCATGAGCAAGCGACTTATGCAAAAAAAATTAGCAAGGAAGATGCGGCTATTGATTGGCATAAAACTGCCAATGACATTAACAATCAAATTCGTGCGTATAATCCTTGGCCAATAGCCTATACAAAGATTGGCGAAGAGATATTGCGTATTTATCGGGCTCATGTAGTAGAGCACTCGGTTACTGCTGAACCTGGAACCATCTTGTCTCTGGATAAACAAGGCATGCTGGTAGCAACCGGTCAACATGCTCTTATGGTTGAGTACATTCAATTTCCTGGCTCAAAAGTAATGAAAGTAGCGGATTGGTTAAACGCGAATCGCTCACAACTGAAAGTGAATTTTGTTTTACAATGAAAAAAACAGAACGATTACAAGCATTAAAAATTCTAACGAAAGTATTGCAGGACAAATCACCACTTTCTCACATGATGCAATCTACCAAAGAGCTGACACCTTTTACAAAAGAGCTTTGCTTTGGTGTTTGTCGACATTATTTCCGTCTCCAGGCCATGGCCAACTGTCTTGTTGATAAGCAACCGAAAGTAATTGAAGTATGGTTAGCCTTATTAATGGGACTTTATCAATTGCATTTCATGCAAAAACCCGATTATGCCGTTGTAAAAGAAACGGTGAATTTGCTCGAGCAAAGCAAAAAAATTTGGGCAAAGGGATTAGTTAATGCCGTATTAAGGCGATTTTGCCGCGAGCAACAAACAATATTGTCACAGTTACAGAATAATAAGGAATTCATTTATGGACATCCTCAGTGGTTTATGCAGCGTGTACAAAAAAATTGGCCAGAATCTTGGCAGGAAATTTTAAAAGCAAACGACATCCACCCGCCGATGAGTTTACGGGTGAATGCTCGTCATTTGCCAAGACAGCAATATTTGGAAAAATTACAACAAGCAGGCATTCAGGCCTATCCTCATCGTTATTCTGAAGTGGGCATTCGTCTTGAGAGTGCTAGTGATGTTTACGAACTACCAGGGTTTAATCAAGGCGACATTTCTGTACAAGATGAGTCAGCGCAATTGGCTGTTTCATTGCTGTCATTGCAACCAGGGCTTCGGGTGCTTGATGCTTGTTGTGCTCCAGGCGGAAAGACCTGTCATATTTTAGAATCAGAACCACAATTAGCAGCCTGCGTCGCCTTGGATGTGGATGAGAAACGTTTGCAACGAGTAAAGGAGAATTTATCTCGTTTAAAATTAGAGGCTAATCTAATCCAGGGCGATGGCTTAAATCCCCAGTCCTGGTGGGATGGGAAGCCCTTTGAACGTATTCTTCTTGATGCGCCATGCTCTGCTACTGGGGTTATCAGGCGGCATCCAGATATTAAACTCTTAAGAACAGCTGAGGAAATTACCTCGATAACCAAGCTCCAGTTTAATTTATTAGTGAGTTTATGGCCCTTACTTGCACGAGGTGGTCTACTCGTTTATGCAACCTGTTCCATTATGAAAGAAGAAAATGAACAACAAATTGCCCGATTTGTGGCAAGTTGCGAAGATTGTTCCATCGTATCAGAGGATAAACCCTGGGGACACAATACAGGTTATGGTTGGCAAATTTTACCCGAAGAAAATAGAGGTGATGGATTTTTTTATAGCGTGCTTAGGAAAGAGTAATAATGCAAATTAATTGGCCTTTAATCATTGTGCTATTTTGTCTGGCTCTGCCAGGAGTATTTATTGCAGTGCCGCGATTGATTAATCTCTTGTTACCAAATAACAGCGAAGAATTAAAAAAACGGGTGAGTCGCCTGGGTATTGCGCAAACATTGTTTATGGTGTTTTTAATGGCCATGGGCGGAAGCGTATTATCGTTAAAAACAGGGTTAAATGCTCCAGTATTAGATGCCATGCTACAGGGAAAACCGGTTTTTGACCAAATACAGGCAATGCTATTGCCCGTGTTTTTAATGACTGTGGGTGGTTTGCTAATTTTCTTCTTTCTCTACTACGGATTAGTTGCCAGTATATTGGATACAGAAACATTTCAGATAATGCGTAAATTAAGAGCAGTCGTGGGGGTTGATGGCTGTATTCTCTACGGTGGCGTTGTTGAGGAAATTATAGCGCGTTGGGGCTTAATAAATGTCACAGCTTTCTTTGCGATTCTTCTGGCGCATCAAAAAAATTCTTTTATCGTTTGGAGCGCTATTGTCTTAAGTGGGTTAATTCTCGCCTTAGTGCAGTTACCTGTTTATATTGCAGCTGGTTGTCAATCAAGCCGACGCTTTATTTATAGCATGTTATTACTCTATGCATGGCAGGCCATTTTATTTGGTTGGATTTTTTGGCAGTTTGGCTTACTGGCGGGTATCGCAGCTCATATGCTTTTTCATGTGGGATGGTATCTTTACGATAGAACATAAGATTGCTTTGGACTGGCAATGTTTAATCGACCCCAAAATACGTCACACCCGCGCAGGCGGACAACCATTTCCTGAATAGTTGCCCATCTACGCCGGCATCCTGATTGCTCTGTGAAAAGTAAAGATTGTGTAAAGCTTGTCTATCTTAATATTGAGTTAATTTTAGTCACTTATTGTTTAACTTTCATTGCTAAACTTAGTGATTTATGACCAATAAACGAAGCGAGTTTGATAATTTGGCGCAAGCTCGGAAACAAACTCCAAATGATTATCAGATTAAGACGGAAACTATTAATTTATATAAGCAGCTGAAGGTTTTAGCGCTTGAAGGAAAAGCCATGGCAGCTTATAAATTAGCAAAAATTTATCCTCAAAATTCCAATCATTTTGTGAAGTGGATGAGGATTGCTGCAGAACAAGGTTTGACGAATGCCATGTTGGATATGGCAAAAGCATTAGCTGAAAAAGGCTCCGTTGGTCAATTACAACAGGCTGCAAATTACCTTGTACGTATTTTACGCTCTGATGATAGCTATATAAAAACACAAGCCAAAGAGTTTCTCAGTGAAAATAGATTATTATCAGCTGAAGTTTCGCGTCAGATGACCAATAAGAGCACGGGTGTGGCTTCCTCCGGATTTTTTGCTCGAAATACACAAGCTATTGAGCCTAATGATTTCTTATTGAATGATGCACTACAAATGAAATAGCGCTTTCCTGTTTTATCGCGCATCGGCAGGTACTTCATAGCCCACATTCTGTAAAAATACTGCGATTCATTATGTAATTTTAAAATCTTATGAAACAATAAGCCATTGCTGTTTATGTTTCTTTCCTATGAAAACATTATTTAAATTAATCCCCATTGAATTTTTACACCCCGGTCGTTATCAGCCACGGAAAAACTTTGATGACTTAGCGCTACAAGAATTGGCGGATTCCATTGCTTCTCAAGGCTTAATTGAGCCCTTAGTGATTAGGGAACTAACAAAAGATAAGTACGAAATCATTGCGGGTGAAAGGCGTTGGCGAGCGGCGATGATTGCTGGATTGGCCGAGCTTCCATGCCTTATTGGTGATTATTCCGATGAGCAAGCCGCCGCCGTTACGCTGATTGAAAATATTCAACGAGAAAATTTAAATTTAATTGAAGAAGCCAACGGTTATCGTCGCCTGCTGGATGAGTTTCATTTTCAACAGGATGAAATAGCCGCTTTAGTTGGCAAATCCCGCAGCCATATCACGAACATTTTACGTTTGTTAACCTTGTGTGAGAGTGTGCAGGAGCAGGTAAAATCAGGAAGCCTGTCCATGGGGCATGCAAAAATGTTGGTTGGGCTCTCAGCAAATCAACAATCTTCTTTAGCAACACAAATTACGGAGCATGACTGGTCAGTACGTTATTTGGAGAAAAAAGTTAAAGAAATGAAAGGAAGAGAACAACCACTACGAGATTCGCATCGTGATCGTGATATTAAGAGATTAGAAGCTCAAATTGCGGAACAAATAGGTGCTCCTGTTCAAATTGTTAACGGCGAGGGCAATGGTGGTTGGCTTCAAGTAAAATTTTTCGATAATGATACCTTAGCAGGACTTCTGGAGCGCATGGGCTTACGATATGATTAATATTTCTTTATTAAAATTCAATATGAAGGAACCGAAATTGATGAAAAGGATGTTGTCGGGTGCATTGTTAGCCTTGTTAACGGCCTCTTCTCATGCCAGTTTTCAAAGCGGTGCTGATAATTTAATTAATCAGGTATCCCGTTCGCTTAATATTGGTGTTGAAGTGGTTGATTTAACCACAGGGGCAATTTTATATCGCCGCAATCAAGACCGCACCTTTGTCCCTGCCAGCAATATGAAATTATTTTCAGATGCAGCAGCCCTCATGGTATTGGGACCAGATTATCGCTTTAAAAATCAATTAAGCACAAACGCTTCGCAACTACAACAAGGTATTTTAAAGGGCTCATTATACTTGCATCTTTCAGGCGATCCGTCCTTTAATCACGAGCGTCTGGCTATCCTTTTGGCGGGTTTAAAAGCCTGGAATATTAATCGTATTCAAGGAAATGTTTACATTGATAGCAGCCATGCGAATGTTAATCCTTATCCGCCTGGCTGGCTGGCAGAAGATCTTATATATAGCTATGGTGCTCCTTTGGCACCGGTAATGATTGATACAAATCGTCTAACGGTAACAGTCAATCCATCTGCAAAAATAGGTGAACCTGCTGTGGTAGAAACCGATGATGCCAGCGGTAGCATTCATATTAATAATGAAGTAATTACAAAAGCCAAAGGTAATCGCTGCGGCGTTGATTTTTCTGTGGATCAAGAAAATAATCTGAGTGTTCGTGGCTGTGTCACTGTAGGGCAATGGGCAGTACAGCAACAAATGGCCATTCGCAACCCCTTAGCCTACGCCCAAGGCCTTATCAAACGACAGTTAGCCGAGGCTAATATTGTATTGGAAGGGAGTGTTCTATTAGGCAAGGCGCCTGCTGGTTCTTTATTAATTGCCACAGAATCATCGAAACCAATCGCGCAGTTGATGGCAGATACCCTTAAACCTTCAGATAATTTATATGCGGATAGTTTGTTCTTGCATGCTGCTGAGAAACTCCATGGCTCGCCGGTCAACTGGGCACAAGCACAACCACTGATAAAAAAATTCATCCAGGAGCAAACAGGCGTAGAGCTAAATAATGCAATACTTACGGATGGTTCTGGATTGTCACGGGATGATTTGCTAACCCCTGGGCAAACCGCAAGTTTATTGCGATTCCTCTACGATAGATTTCCGCTATCTTATGAATACATTTCAGCTCTTCCTGTTTCAGGTCGAGATGGAACACTGCAGAAACGCTTTAAAAAACCAACCCAACAAGATTTAGTACGTGCAAAGACAGGAACCATGCGCGGAATAGTCAGCCTTTCTGGCTACCTCTATACGGCAAATGCGCATACGCTGGCTTTTGCTATTTTTATTAATAATGTCCCGGGCACGAAACCTGAAATTTCAGGGAAATACCGTTATTTAGTGGATGCCTTGTGTACATACTTTTTACAGCAAAAACCTGGTAATAATACCTGGGCGAAAGTATTTTCACCCCATCGCCGTCTTAAGTATCAGCAAAATCCAACGCAAGCTGAAGTGCATAGAGGTCAGCAGGCTCGTTGGCGACGCCTTGAAACCGTTGTAAAAGACGCTCTTAAAGGACAAGAGGTTACAGTAATTTATCGCGGGAATGAGTTAATTCTTAAAGATAATCAGGCTGATGCAACGCCAGTCCTGAATACTTTAAAGAGCTTAAGGAATAAATATCCTTTTGCTGTTGCTTTATCTTCAAAGGTAATGCCGTCTGGAGTAGGCGTTAAGCCGTTTGTTTTATGGATGGAAAAGACAGAGATTCCTGATAATACGCAACGTGTGTGGATTATCCGGGAATCGGTTTCTTAATTTGTTGTCGGCGATAATTGATAATTATCGTCGAGAAAGCTTATTCTTAGGGGATACTAATCACTAAAACCCCAATAAAAATTAATGCCCCACCAATAATTACGGAAAGATCTACATGGTTTTCGCCAAAAAGTAACCAGGTGAAAAGGATAATAAACAAAGGATAAATCAATTCGATGATGCCGGCTAAGGTAGCATTTTTAAATTGAATTGAACAAACAATAAAAAAACTGGCAGCGATAACAATTATAATTTCAGTGATTGTCAGCCAGAGGACAGTTGGTTCAGCAATAAGAAGGGCTAAATCCCTTCTGAAAGAGGTAAAATAGGAAATTATAAAAAATAAAAAACCACCAATTAACATTTCAAAGGCTAGCAAGGTCACTGGCGAGATACTTTGCAATATTTTTTCGGCTAATGAATAATTTAAACCCCACAGTAAAGCAGCGGTAATAGCAAAGACAAGCCACATATCTCCCTCCTCTTGATTGGTTGATTGAGACTTACTTTCTAAAAAAAGAGACAATTTTATCTAACAGTTGCTCTGATTTTAAAATTCGTCGATGGCCAAGCCCTTCGGTAAATAAATAATCATAATCATGCAAATCTGCCGTTAATTGCAGCGCTTCACTATAAGGTACTTCAGCATCTTTTTTGTCATGAATGATAAGAATAGGCTTGCCAATTCGCTTGATAATTTCTTTGGGTTGCACATCCCGTACTTTCAGGGCCGCTTCCTTTTCGATATAAGATTGAAAATATCGTCTGGAACGAGGAGATAATCCCATAAAATGCGTGAAATTATCAAAAATCTTTTGTAGATCGCAGGGAGAGGATACTAGAACAAGTTTACTAACAGAAAATCCTTTATCGGTTGCCAGTATGATCGCTGGGCCACCAAAGGAATGGGCAATAACACCATAAAAGGTGCCTAATTCATTTTGGATTTCAACAATTTTTTGTGCAAATTCCCCCAAATTCGTTCTTTTTCCCGGTGAATCTCCATGTGCAGGCCCATCAATGGCAATAACCTGAAAACCTGCTTTCACTAATGGTTCAATAAAAAATCCTAACTGACTGCCTCTGCCATCCCATCCGTGGAGTAATAAAATTTTAGGTCCAATTCCCCAACGCCAGGATTTTAAGTTATTGGCGAGCGTTTTTTCTTCGCCCGTTTTGATAATTTTCTGTTCCCAATGGGGTCTTGGATGCTTGGTCGGAGTTAAAAAACGTTTAGCACTAATAATGCCTGCCAAAGCAGGGAATAGATAACTCGTAATTGACAGGGCGCGACGATAAATTCTAAATAAAAGAGGTAGCCTCACGTTTTTACTCCCTTAAGGTTTATAAGCTTTAAGCTTTCCTGAAAAGCTAATTGCTCAATTTTGGAGGGCTATATTTCTTATAAAAATTAGGCCATCTTTATCAGGGAATCAAGCAAGGTGCCGAGATTGAATTTTATTTAACAGGAAAATCAAAATAGGTTTTGGGATAAGGTTCATTCTTTAGCGTAAAATGCCACCATTCTTCTTTATAAGGTACAAAACCATAGCGCATCATAAGGTTACGTAATAACAAACGATTGGCTTTTTGTTGCGGAGTCAAATGTTGATAATTGGTATGGGCACTAACATCAAGGCAATCAAAGCGTGTACCGGTATCAATTGAATTATCATCGATATGGTCACGCGTTTTTCCATAGCAACGTGTGCTTGCAATAGATGAAGGCGCTGTTGTTCCTAACTTTATTAACGTGATATCGACGGTGCTGCCACGACTGTGGCCTGAAGCTTTAGCAATGTACCCTTTGGCAAAAAGCATGCTTTTTTCTTCGCGAGGATAGAAATACATCTTTGTTGCTTGATCGCGATCATCCTGACTCCATCGGTAAAAAGCATTCACTGCTCGTTGCGGCCGATAACAATCATATACTTTCAATGTATAGCCCATTGCTAAAGCGGCTTTTTCCACGTTCACTAATTGCCTGGCGGCTGGCAGGCTAAGAATACAATGATGGCTTTGATAACCAGGCACGCGACGTCCCATAAAATTATTTGTTGTCGCGTAGCGTAAATCCTCAATAATTTGCGGTGCGACTTGCTGTAGATAGGCAAATCCCTGAGGCAAGGCCTGAGTTTGTGAACTTAAAAATGCCAAAAATAACAGTAGAAGTTTTTTCATAATAATTAGAAAGAGAACGATAATTTTCTATCATACTGCCTTAGTATAATTAAGAAAATAGGGTGATTTTTGCGCAAGATAAAAATCTCTCATACCATCGGCCTAAACCTATTCTGTCACGTGAGAGTATTTTTTAAAAAAACTGTCTTAAATAATACTCTCTTAAGCTAAGTTCTATAATCTATAGTAGTAGCTCTCTATTGGTAGCAAAACGATTATGCCTATAATTAACGACCTTGAAGCTTATATAGCAAGTAAAAACGACTCTGCAGAAAACCTCGTCAAAAAAAGATTCTTCGGTGAAATTCTTGGCTTAATGAGGGAAAATAGGCTGACTGCAGCACAATTGACGGATGCCCTGGCTAGATTATCTGAAGATGAGCGCACAAAATTATTCTGGTTAGGCAGGAACAAGGCTAGATCATCTTATACACAAGCGGCACAATGGGTACGTGATCTTTATCGTACTTTAAATGTTAACTTAGCTGATCTCGATTTAGTAACGATTGTAGAGACAAAACTTTCTGAGCCTAATAAAGCAATATTAAAGAGTACTCCCTATCACTACTGGCAAAAGCATCCTTCAACGCACGCAAAAAGCGTGCTTGATCACGAATTAAAGCATGCTCTGACGTTTGATAATCGTACGACCCATCAAGGTAAAACCTTAGTTCAAGCAATGCTTGAAGAGTATGAAAAGATAGATATTGCATTTAAAAATCTGCAAAAACATTTAACCCAATTAAATGAGAAGGCTCCTGAATATCTTCCACAAGTGGTAAGTGAGCTTTATAGCTTTTATCTAGCAAGAGACAGGGTAGAAGCGGAAGATTTTATTGACAAATTATTGGATAAAGTGGATGGAAATCCTGACTTAGTGAAGCCTTTACTCCATTCTCATCCTGCGATTGCAACCGCTTTGGTTTCAGCTGATCCTGAGCGGTTTTTCAAACTTCCTCCTGTTTTGCGCAGAAAAGTACAAGCGTCCCTGAGCATTGATAAAATTGAGGAAATTCATGAAGGTATAGAGAGTAACGCGCTATTTACCGGTCTTGATGCTGAAAAATCCGCTTTAATGTTAGACATTCTTCATGATACGCGTATCCGCTCTGACCTTGCAAAAAATACTCATCCTAAACATGACGTTTTTACTCAACTAAAAGAGACAATTTCTGGCCGTTTAGCCGAACAGCAAGATACATTGATTGCCCAGTATCAAGCAAAGCCTGCTATTGAGGCCATTAGAAAATACCTCGCTGAGGGACCGAACACCTTTAAAACAGATTTTTTTAAAAAGTTAATGCGAGACATTGAAGTAAAAGGCTTAACAGTTACTGTGCTTAATGAGCACTTAAGTGCATTAGATGCATCCGAGAAAGAGGCTTTGTTTGCCAAATGGAGTGGACCACATAACTCTCGGGCTGCCGGTGTAATGTTTGAGCTATATAAATTAGCTAATCTAACGGCGAAAGATGAAGAAGTACCCTTTACTAAAGAGGCGTTAGCTGGTCCTTCAGGGGAAGAATTCTATTTAGGAACTGCTGCTGAGAATATTGCCGAGCGCAAAAAGCAATTTCTGGATCTTAAAGTTGAGCAAGTTCTTCTTCACCCACAAGCCAATTATAATACCAAGCTTGGCCAGAAAATTGACACTGTTGTTAAAGAATTTGAAGCTTATGCGCAATTTGAAAAAAGTCGTACCAATCAGCAAGCTAAAGCCGAAGCGATATATCAAACTGCTTTAGTGCAAAAGGCTTTGCATAACGCTACAACTGCGCGGGCTGAAACATTAATCTTTGACCCTCAAGGTCATCTCATTATTCCTGTAAGCTTTACTCCTGAAGACTACAAGCTTATTTGCGGGCAAATAACAGGAATTGACAGAGGGTCGAAAGCTGAATTGGAAAAGTTGTTAGGTGCCAAGCTTACTGACACAACGTTCTGTAACATCGACATTGCTAAACACGATGACTTAAAAGCTAAATTTAAGCGTGCCGTTGATTCCACCGGTGGTTCAGATGCACTCCTGGATGCTTACTTGAGGTCTCCAAAGCGTTCTAGTGTTATTGCCTTGCAAGAAGAAATAATGTTGCATACTTCCTTGTGTTTACGTGCTTTGGAAAAAACCAGCCGTGCAGCAGCGCTCACTCCTCAGGAACGCGATGAGTTAATGCTTGCAATCAATAAGGAAGTATTGGGCACTTTTACCAGAATTTTAAATGAGGTTAAGGGTGCCAATGGCATCGATATTAACTATGTGGAACTTAATAAAAAATTAGACCAAGCCCGGCCGCAACTAGCCAAAATGGCACGTAAAATGTTAGTGGAAGACTTTTTGGCAGCAAAGGATAATTTCAGCGCAATAAATGCTGAATTGAGTAAAAAATTAACAGATAAGGCGTTTGAATCAATTACGGCAACCGGATTGGATTATTTTCGCACCGATGCTAGTAACAAAACGGCGACGCATATTAGTGCGACGGAAAAGACAGCGCATAATAAAAAATTCGGCGCTGAAGAGCAAGCTATCCGCGTTATTAGCCGCTGTCATTATAATCCCGATAGCCATGACGTTACCGCTTATGCCAATAGAACGGTTGAGGCACGTGTTCCATCGATAGCGATTAACACCGGGATCACGAGCGCTGCGCATAAAAGTGCGGTTCGGGATGTCGCTGACAAACTTGCATATGACCATCAATTATTACAGCAACGAAATAGTGCGTACAGGGGGCCTATTGTTTATAACTTATTAACCTCCCTGCACCCCAAGTATATTGATAATCTTCCTCTTGTAGAACTACAGAATAAGCAGCGTGCAAGTGCGGCACGTATTTTGAAGGGTTCTCACTTGTATAATGCGGAGCTGGTCGCAAAAGGGGAGCTTAATTCACTCATCTATGTGCAAAATATTCCCGTTAATCAACATACCTATGAATTGAGTTACAGTGCGAGCGATGGTGCGACGAAAGAAGCTGCGATTATGACGGATATAGCCTTACTGGCTACTTTCAATTATCACGCAGCAGCTTTTTCGCCAGAATTGCGACAAAGCATTACGGCAGCTTATGGCACAGCACATACTAATTATTTGAGTTTTTTATCGCAACGTGGCAATGGTCTGAATTACTTCAAAGATTCCGATTACGGAGATAATACCATAACAACGTTGAAAAGTCTGAAAACAGCATGGAAGGCTACATTAACAAAACCAATGGCTCCTGCTGAAGACATGCCATCCTTAGTGGCCCAGACTTTGTTTAAGATGATGGCAAATGATGCCCATCAAAATAAACAATTTGGCATGCTTTCTCAAGCGTTATCCGTTTTTATCGAGCCTGCCTCACTCGGTGGATGTAAAAGTGCTAATGAGCGTGAGCAAGCAGTAGCCGGGCGTGTCGGATTATTAAAGGGAATCACAGGTGAGCTTGAGGAAGTATCATTATTGAATCCCCTGGATGATTTGTCGCAATTATCTGCAGAAAAAAGAGCTGTGGTTACGGCTATGCAGAACTACCTTGCAGGAACAGGAACGGTTGCGCAAATTCAGGAAGCTGTAGATAAAGCCTTCAATGAGCATAATTTGCAAAGTGCTATCACGGCAATGAGTCCAGAAGATCAAGCTGGTCCTTCTAAAGTACAGGCAACAGAAAATGAAGAGGATCCGGGCGTTATTTCTGAATGGAATACCAACGTGGCAGAATCAGGCTATTTAGATCTTTTATCGCAAACTAACAGCGCCAAGTTGCAGGCTCATAAAGCTGATTTAGCAAAAGATTTCATCGAGTTATGTGCTAATAAAGTAGCTGAGACCCAGGGGCTAAGATATCATTAATAAAATTAAAGAAGCAACAGGCTTTAATAAAAGCACGCTCATTTGAGTTTGTCACAGCAGACTCTTTAAAAGAGTCTTGCTGCTGTGAGCGAAATTTTAATAGTATTCAACAGTAGTTGTTGTTACATCAACAGGTTCTGTATCAACAATATTTACTGAATCATAGACAACTGGAGTAGTTACAACGGGGGTGGTAACTACGCTGGAGCCACAGCAACTAGGCGTCGTAACGACTGCGGTGGTGGCTGTAGGACAACATCTTCTTGGTGTTGTGACCACAGTAGGGCAGCAGCGTTTTGTAACAACGGGAGTTGAAACGACACGAGTTGTAACCACAGGCGTAACACTAACTTGTCTATATTCCACTACATCAGTGTTATAACCACAAGCTGTCAAAATGACTGACATAGGCACTAATGCTATCCGTTTCATAATTGACCTCAAGTCTGCTTCGGTAGCTAAATTGTAGAATATTTGATCACTTTTTGCCAGTTTATTGGTAATCGCGAGGGGTTTTTTCATTGATGTAATAGAGGAATGCAAGCAACTGTGCTACGGCTACATAAAGGTTTGGCGGGATTTCTTTATTTAAATTTACTTGCGCGAGAAGTGCTGTTAATTGTTCATCGTGTTGTAAGGGAACGCCATGTTCTTTGGCGATTTTTATGATCTGCTGGGCAATGGCTCCCTCACCCTTTGCCGTAACTTTAGGCGCTGACTTGCCATCGTAGCGTAGTGCTACGGCTTGTAGTTTGTCTTTTTTCATATTCGTATATCCAGTAAATGAAGATTGCTTGTATCTATTTCTTCACTAAACAATCCCAAATTAACATTCCATAAATTGAGGGATAAATTTAATTCTTGCAGTAAATTGGCAAAAATTTGTTGGCTGGCTGCTAAAAATTCGACTGTTTCTTCTTTTTCCGCATAGAGTTGGATATCAATAGCTGAGCCTTGCAAACTCACCTTGGCTTGTATATCACCAAGATTTGTTAAATGAATTGCAAAACTGATAGACCAGCCTGAAGCCTGGGCATTTTTTTGACGATTATCTTCTAATTTAAGTGGAATAACTTCAAGTCCAGCTAAGGTATTGACGGGTAAATCAAGCATCAAGCTATAAGGGGCTTCTTGTGCGCTCAGTAAATGCAACAATTGATTGGTTTCTATTCGAGCTAAGGTATGGGCCGTATGTTCTCGCAATATAGCAAGCACCTGTTCAAGAGGCTGGTCGGTAAATGAAAGTGGCAGTAAACTGCGCTGAGGTTGTGGGAAGTTAGCTGGTAGCGATAAGGTATCGGACTCGTAATAACTGGCTGGATTACGTAAGGTATTAGATAAGGGTAATTGACTGTTTAGCATAGTCAATAGACGCAAACATTGTCCTTTAAAATCCAAATTTAATGATTCTTTCGGATTATCTCGTCGCCAATTTAAAAGAGAGTTTTCCCAAAAAATACCACTATGACTTATTGCTTGTGCCAAGTGCTGGGGTAATTGTGTCAATGGGGTGATACTTGCCAATAACTGTTGAATTTGTTGCTGAATGGTTGCTGGTAAATTAGGTAACGCCCCTAAACCGCTTAGTGTTGCGAGTAGGTAGGCGGGGGGCGCTTGCTTAGGTAATGTTTGCATTAACGCAGTTTGTAATGGGTTTGTTTGTAGAGGCGTTCGAAGAATTTGTAATACAGCTTCTCCTTCAGTTTGCAGGACCTTAACTTGTAGCAACTCACCGGGTTCGACATGATGTGATGTTCGAGCATTGAGGTTTTGACCATTAATATTGATAAGTACCTGATTTTCACTTAATGCTTTAACCACCACGGTCTTTAATATTTGGCCCACGTAGAGTTCCGTGACAGCCTTGGTCTGTTTTAATTCCTGGATAGGCTCCAACCTGACAATTGGCGTGTTATTCGGTATCTCAACAGCCATATTTCATCCTTTGACTTAATTTACTTGTCATTTATAAAGGCATTTCACTATACTGATGCCCTCTGTATCGGCCGTAATGGCAATCACTTGATGCGGCCAACAGTAGGTAAGTATTGATGTCATTGCCCGTAAAGCCTATTTTGAACAAGTTGCAGGCTGATAAGCAATACCGACCAGAAAGGATATCACCCCTATACAGGGGATACTAAGACAGGGTGTAAAGATGCTAGATAGAGCCAGCGTAGTCGATGAACAATTTATCAACCGCATAAAAAACGGGGATTTTCCTGCTATTAAAAGCGCGACCATGCCCACGGATGTGGATATGGATAAAAAAACTGCGATTGAATTATTTGATTCGCAGATTAAGTCTCGCTTGCTTGACCTTATTGCTCGCCAATTAAAAGAAAAAGGGTTGTCTTATTACACCATCGGTAGCAGTGGTCATGAAGGTAATGCCGTATTTGGCAAAGTCTTTAGAGCCAGTGATATGGCTTTTTTACATTATCGCAGTGGTGCCTTTTACATACAACGAGCCAAGCAATTAGCAAGCACAGACGGCGTAAGAGATATTTTATTGTCGTTGGTTGCTGCGGCTCAAGATCCAATAGCCGGTGGGCGACATAAGGTATTTGGAAGTGTTCCTTTAACTATTCCTCCCCAAACGTCAACCATTGCGTCTCATTTACCCAAAGCATTAGGTACAGCATTGTCGATTACGCGTGCCAAAGAATTAGCGATTCATAGTAAATTACCTGCTGATTCGCTTATTTTATGTTCTTTTGGCGATGCCTCAACAAACCACGCTTCAGCACAAACAACGTTGAATGCTTGCTCCTGGATTGCAACACAACCTTATCCATTACCTTTAATTTTTATCTGTGAAGACAACGGCATCGGTATTTCAGTTCCGACACCGAACACCTGGATAGAAACGTCAATAAAACAGCGTCCGGGACTGCACTATATAAGTTGCGATGGTTTAAATATTGCTGATATTTATCAAAAGGCACAGCAAGCTGAATATCTGGCTAGAGTAAAAAAACAGCCCGTATTTTTACACATGAAATGTGTGCGGCTATTAGGGCATGCTGGTTCTGATATCGAGTCACAATATAATACACAGGCTGAAATTGAGCAAAGAGAAGCAAACGATCCCTTATTATATACAGCGGGTATCCTTTACCGGGAAGGATGGATGACCTTAGAGGCTATCATTGATTTATATCAAGATAATCGCGCCCTGATTGAAGCAAAAGCCATGGAAGCAATTCACTTGCCTAAAATGAGCAGTGCCAAAGAAGTGATGTCATCATTACTACCGAAAGGACGAAATAAACGTGCTTACTTACCGCCAGATGAGTCAAGACGTCAGCAAGTTTTTGCTGGAAGTTACAACCAGTTAACCATGAAGCGTAACCTTTGCCAGAATATTAATTTTGCCTTAACCGATTTAATGATGCAGTACCCTAACATGCTAGTATTTGGTGAAGATGTGGGTAAAAAAGGCGGAGTTTATCGGGTTACGGCCGATCTTCAGGCACGTTTTGGTCAAAGACGTGTATTTGACTCGCTGCTTGATGAAACAACAATATTAGGGACAGCAATCGGATTGGCGCATAATGGCTTTTTGCCTGTTCCTGAAATTCAATTCTTAGCTTATTTACATAATGCCGAGGATCAATTGCGCGGAGAGGCATCGACCTTATCGTTTTTCTCTAATGGTCAATATCAAAATCCTATGGTGATTCGTATTGCTTCCTTAGCCTATCAAAAAGGCTTTGGCGGTCATTTTCATAATGATAACTCCATTGCTGTCCTTAGGGATTTGCCGGGTGTATTGGTGGCTTGTCCTTCTAATGGACCTGATGCTGCCATGATGTTGCGAACTTGCATGAAATTAGCCCATCAAGAAGGGCGTGTCATCGTCTTTCTAGAGCCCATTGCCTTATACATGACGAAAGATTTACATGAAACGGGGGATAATGGTTGGTTATTTGAATACCCTGCTATTGAGAAAACGATCGACGTTGGTGAAGTAGGGGTTGATGGCGAAGGTGATACCGTTATTCTTAGCTATGCCAATGGTTATTATTTATCAAAGCAAGCGGCAAAAATTTTAAAGGATCAACATAACATTGAGGTGAAATTGGTTGATTTACGCTGGTTAAGTCCTTTGCCAACGGAAGCAATAATCCGCGAAGTTGCAAAAGCAAAACGCGTTTTAATTGTCGATGAGGGCCGTCAAAGCGGTTCTGTGAGTGAGGGATTAATGACATTATTAATGGAGCATGCACCTAATCGTTTAAAAATAAGACGCATTACAGGTGAAGATTGCTTTATTCCATTAGGTACTGCATGGCAGTATCTGTTGCCAAGCCGTGATTCTATTGTTGCTGCGATTTTGGCATTGCATTCAGTTAAAAGGGAGAAGGAACGTGGACGATTTGTTATTTCTTGACGAACAATTACACGATGATGAACGTATGATTCGCGATAGCGTCTCACGTTTTGTCAATCAAGATGTCATACCTTTAATGGCCGACGCTTTTGAGCATGCCGAATTTCCTAGAGAGTTGATAAAAAAATCGGCGGAGTTGGGATTGTTAGGTTTAACCTTGCCCGCAGAATACGGGGGGGCGGAAGCATCTTATGTTTCCTATGGTCTGGTTTGTCAGGAATTAGAGCGTGGTGATAGTGGATTACGCAGTTTTGTTTCTGTGCAAAGCTCTTTATGCATGTATCCCATATTTCGTTATGGCAGCGAAGAACAAAGAAAACGTTTTTTACCCGCTATGGCGGCAGGTGAAATCATTGGCTGCTTTGGTTTGACCGAACCAGATTCAGGATCTGATCCTGCCAGCATGCGGACTAATGCAAAAAAGGTTGATGGTGGTTGGCGTTTAAATGGCGCTAAAATGTGGATTACCAATGCACCTATTGCCGATATTGCGATTGTGTGGGCAAAGACTGAAGCGGGTATTCGTGGTTTTATCGTTGAAAAAGGGTTTAAGGGATTTAGTTGTCCTGAAATAAAACAAAAAATGTCTTTGCGTGCTTCAATCACTGGTGAAATAGTTTTTGAAGACGTTTTTGTGCCCGATGAAAACTTATTGCCAGCCAGTGATAAAGGGTTGGGTGCAGCCTTGAGTTGTTTAAGTCAAGCTCGTTATGGTATTGCCTGGGGGGCGATGGGTGCTGCAATGGCATGCTTTGATATTGCACGGGATTATTTGCTCGAACGCAAACAATTTGATAAGCCCTTAGCTTCCTTTCAGTTAATCCAAAAAGATTTAGCGACGATGTATACCGAAATAATTAAAGCACAATGCATGAATTTACAAATTGGTCGTTTAAAAGATCAACAGCGTGAAACACCTGTCATGATTTCATTGGCAAAAGGGAATGCCTGTCGAGAAGCGCTAAAAATTGCTCGTATGTGTCGTAATCTATTGGGTGGTAACGGAATTAGCCTGGAGTATCATGTTATCCGTCATATGCTAAATCTAGAATCAGTATTTACCTATGAAGGAACTGACAATGTCCATACGCTGGTCTTAGGGCGCCATATCACCGGTATTAACGCCTTTAGTTAAAGATTAAAGGGCTAAGGGCATTGTCTCTTAGCCTTTACCTGCCTTCTCGTCAAGCTTCATCTCAAAAATCGTTTTCCGTCTATAATTAGAAAAGGGCGATACAATAGTTGAGAGAACTATGACGAAGTTAGAAAAGGAAACGGTCGATACGTTAATCAAACCCCAGGTAGATTTTTCTGATGAATTAGCATTGGAAGGCTCTTCTAACGAATTAAATCAAAACCAGTTTATAGGTGGTGATGAGGTTAATTTATTGGGTGATGGCGTTCCAGGCTATGAAACAACAGGAGAAACGACCCCTGAGGATGAAATTGCCAATAGTCAGCCTTCTCCTAATGTTTAGTAAATTAAATGAGAGGTTTTAGTGATTGAACTTCTTCTGCAATTTCTTTTGTATTAATGTCTCGGATAATGACATGATTCCCTGAGCTTTTAGAAAAACTGGTACTCAAATCATGTACTTCATAAGGAATTTTTTGTAAAGTGATTTTCAGATCTTGCAAAAAATCACTTTCATTAGTGCCATGCTTAGTGGTGTATTCTTCCACGGAAACTACCGCATCCACGTGGTGTTCCCCGTCAGTGCGCAGATGGGCGGACACTTCTGAGCCAATAAGTATTTTAAGTATGCTTGCTGTTGAAGTACAAACTTCCTCACTCTCATAGTTATAGCATTTCCTGCTAATGTCTTCTTTAATCCGTTGTTCTACATCTGCTGTTTGGGAGACGTCAATAACTGATACCCCTAACGGAAAATATTTCTGGTAACCCTCGTTTTGATAGGCTGTTACTAATTTTTTATGCACTGCCGTCTCATAGTCAGGATTATGCAGATGAAACCACAAATAGTCTTTGGCATGTTCTTTATCGAAATCAGCAATCATTTGCTGATAGATGCAATGACCAAAACCTGTCAAGACAATAACACCACCGTCCACTTCATTAGCGGCAGCAAGGGTATTTTTAGCTAGTGTTTCATTTCTTTCCAGAGAGTTAATTCCGGTTTTTAGTTGACTTTGAACGGATGTATCGATGGCTCTAAATTCCAAGCCACTGTCTTTGAGTTCGAGAAGAAGCTGCTGTTTATAGCCAACTGTTCGTAATTGCTCGACCAATTTTTCATATTCTGGATGTCTTGAATCCATTGCTGCAATAAGTTTGGTCTGTTGCTGTATTATGGTTCTCTGAAACTCTATCAGCTTCTCCAAGCTTTGCCCCACTTCAATTTCAAAACAAAAGGTCTTGTAACCTACTTTTTTTAAATAATCCAAGTTCTTTATTAAAAAATCAGTGGTTGATCTGTCGGCATGACTTTCGAAAAGAACAAGGGGCGGAAGTTTATATTTCATTAGAGAAACCTGGATTTTTACTGTTAATAGTTTAATTTTAAATCTAAAAGATTAATGAATAATTAACGTGAGCATATTTGTTGGTAAAGATATTAATATTTTTTAAAAAAAAGAATAATTAATAATCTATTTGTTCAAGATATTTTAAATGTGTTATTATTGTTGCCTGTTTTTATTCGCTTTAAAGAAGATGAAAAAAGTTATCACTATTTTGGGTAGTCTTATTGTCGCAGCAAATGCTCTTGGTTCCACACCCTTGGTCTTTAGTCCTTATGCAGACATCACGATGAATACTACCTGGGATCCTGAAACCCAAAGCATGGAACCCATGGATTTGGCAAAAATAGCAGCTGAAAATAGTTTGCAGGCTTATCATTTAGCTTTTATTACTGATAGCGGAAGTTGTCAGCCCGCTTGGGGCGCACAAGTGGATTACAGCGTGAGTAATCAATGGGCTAAACGATTGACTGATCACTTGGCTCAAAATGGTATTGATGTGGCCGTTTCCTTTGGTGGTGCAAGTGGTACGGATATCTCGTTTAATTGCAACCAGGAACAACTTCTTGGCATATTTGAACAAGTCATGAAGACCTATCAAGCCAAAACCTTGGATTTTGATATTGAAAACGGCACTGCAGATGTACCAAAACTAATGCAGGCACTGCGTGTATTCCAACAAAAAAATCCAAAAATCAAATTGAGTTTTACCTTGCCTGTGATGCCTGAAGGTTTAACGTTTCAAGGGCAACAGGCTTTACTTGAAGCGAAGAAGGCAGAATTGAACTACCAGGTTAATATTATGGCCATGGACTACGGTCCAGCCTATTCTGATAATATGGGACGTTATGCGATTACCGCGACCACTGCCTTGCATGATTATTTGCAAACCCTGTATCCTGAAAAAAATGCTGAAGCCCTATGGCAACAAATCATCGTGACGCCAATGATTGGTGTGAATGATGTGAATACCGAACAATTTACTCTTGCTAATGCGGATGAGTTAAGACAATTCGCCCAAAGCAAGAAGTTAGGTGGTTTGGCAATGTGGTCTATTGCACGGGATAAACCCTGTGCTGACAAATGGGCAAGTCCCATTTGCAGTGGGAATAATTTACAAACAAAAGACTATGAGTTCGTCAAACATTTCCTAAACACCACACCAAAACAATCCTAGGTATTAGCCTGATTTATGCCAATAGCTCATTCTTGTTGGCATAAATCCTCCTAATTCACTATTCTCCATAGAGAAACGCTGTAAATCTTGTTATTTCCATTCAGACAAGTTATTATTCGCATCCAATCGGGGCGTAGCGCAGCCTGGTAGCGTACTAGCATGGGGTGCTAGTGGTCGAAGGTTCAAATCCTTCCGTCCCGACCAATCAAATCAATAGTTATGAAAATTTTTTAAATCCCTCATAAAAGGTTGGTACCCAAGTTACCAATACAAATAGCTCTACCAGTCAGTGAAAACGAATGACTATTAATCACAAGAGTGTAAATGTTAGCTGATCCAATTATCTGTGGAAAAATACAGGCATTATAAAAAGAAAAATTATATGAAGTCATTGCCCAAGCTCGTCATAGTGAAACAGATGAAGAGTTGATAGTGTATAGGGCACTTTATCATTTTGATCAATTTGGGGATAACCAGCTTTGGGTTCGACCTATGAAAATGTTTTTTGAGGCTGTCACTCATCATGGAAAAATAGTTCCTCGATTTCACGAATAGAATAGCAAGCGTAGGCGGGGCTGAAAAGCCCAGAAATGATTTGATGAATGGATGCTTGAATTAATATTTTGTTTTCGAGTTAATCATCAATTTGCTAGGTAATGCTCAAGATTGGTCGCTGGGCTTTTATAGCCCAGCCTACGCTTGCTAATAGAACACAGTTAATCTTTGTTGATAAAATTAAATACCTCGACTTTTTGGGACTGGTTTTTATAAAAATAATTAAAAGTGGGGCTGACAAAACCGACAGATGTTATTGTGTCAGTCCTGTTTAGTACCATATTTAAAGAATACTGCCTTTTGAGGAAGTTGATACTTTTGAGCAGCAAACATATTTATAATTTATTGATATTGTGTAAGAAAATATATATTGATAAATTAGAAAAATCACCGCGAAAATAGGATAAACATGTTCCTTAATTGCAATCAGCAATCAGCAATCAACCCAATTCTAGCTCTTTTTTTATCGTTAAGCTGTAATATAACTGCGTTTGCACTTCCAGCAAATTGTCATTCTCTCGAAAATAATATAATTTCTTCTCCAGGGTGCTATTACCTAAATGAAAACATCAAAGGATCGATCGCCATTAATTCAGATTCCGTTGTTCTTGATTTAAATGAAAAAAAATTAAGCGATCCAAATCCAGGCTCTCAAAATATCGGGATTGGATTAAGTAACCATAGTAATATAACTGTCAAAAATGGGTATTTAGATGGCTTTTGGTTTGCTATTTCCGGATCTGGCGGAAGGAATTTAAATGTCTTAAATATTAGTTTTACTAATACCAAATATATTGCGGTCAATCTTTCGGGAGCAAAAATAAATGTAAGTAGGAATTTTATTGGCAATATGGATTTTTATCAGCCGAAAGACAAGGTTAATTATTATCTGGTTGGTCTGAATATTCGTGATACTTCTGGCTGTAGAATTTTAAATAATGTGATATCAGCGCCCAGCTTGCCAACAAAAGAGCTTGAATATCGCCTCGAGTACGTTGGCCTAATTTTATTAAGCGAATCACAAAATTGCCGAATACAAAACAATATTTTTTCTAACTTTCAATCCCCTTTATTTAAATCCATTGCAGTCTGGTTGGCCTCTGGAACATCAAACAACTTTTTAGGCGATAATTTAATTTTAAATTATCTTTATGGAATAACAGGTAGACTAGACAGTTATTCAGAGAATAACAACCTACCCATCAACGTAGAAAAACCAAAATTAAACAAAGCATTAGAAACCCCGTCATATTTAAATCATGAGGGGGCTCTTTAGACTTCAAGGATTGTTGTAAAGCAATCCATCGGTAAGTAACTTTAGGATGGCCAAGTGTATCCGCTGCGCTCACTGTTTTTGCTATGATATATCAATAATCAATAATCAATAATCAACAAGCGTAGGCTGGGCTTTATAGCCCAGCCTACGCTTTGCTGACATCCAGAATGAATCTGGCAAACTGGCTGTCTCTGGGCAATCAGCGACGCATGCTAATCTTGGATTCTTACTCTGAAGTCTTTAAACTCTTCAATTCTTAAAGTCATAGGAATTCAAATGCGTTTATTTTTAGCTATATTCTTACCGTTTTTTGTTTTTTTCACTATTGGCCGTCCAATCGCTGGGATTGTTTGTTTGATACTACAAATAACCCTGATTGGTTGGATTCCTGCTGCTTTATGGGCGGTGTATTCCCTTTCGCAATATAATACAGACAAGAAAATACGGGAACACAAACGCCGATAAGTAGGGGGAGTTAAAGAAGCCCATTATGCCTATTAAAATAGATTCCGAGCATCCTATTTTTACTCTTAAAGACAAAGTACAAGAGGCAAGTTCTTTCTTGCTTGAAACCTTTGGGTTTAATTATTTTCAATATCTTCGTTGTTATGCTGACGGTTCAATCAACTGCTTAACGAATAATCCAGGTTTGTTTGAGCATACGAAAGACTATGATGATCAACCGATTGTCTTTTCTTCTTTTGAGGATGAGCATGAATCGATACCTTTCTATTGGTTTCTGTGGGATGAAGCACTTCCTCCAACTGCACCTTTACAACTGGCGAGAGAAAAATTTAATTTTCATAATGGTTTAACACTGGTGCGGCGTACTAAAAATTACTATGACATGATTGCCGTCACGTTGCCCTATGAACATCCTAATCCTGGTTCGTTTTATTTGAATAAAATAAAGATCATAGAGCAGTTTATTTATGACTTTGATAGGAAAAACAAAGATTTATTGCACATTATGGACAAGAGCGCTATTGCACTACCTAAAGCCTACAGAGATGTGAATTACCAAGACATGTGCTTAAGTCAGGGAAAAATTAAAGTCAGGGGTAAAACAGGAATGACTTATCTGACTACGCAAGAATTGGCTTGTCTTAAATTTTTTCTGCAAGGGTTTTCCTATAAGCAAATTGCAGGCATGCTAGAAATTTCTCCACGAACCGTAGAAACTTATCTTATCCGAGTGAAGCAGCGTACGGGTTATGCATCCTTTTTTGAACTTGAACGAATGATACATTGGTGATTGTCCGTATCCATCCCGGACAGATTTTCCTGCTGAAATTTTTCATACTCCATCAACTTTATTGATGTGGAGAGCCCATGATGAAACTTCCTGAAAGACCTACTGAACAACTGTTAAAACAATTTTGCGAAGGTTATAAAAAACGTGATTTGCCTTTGTTATTAAGCCTATTTACCAGAAATTCAAACATGTGGGGTTCTGGACTTGATGAGTACCGTGAAGGGTTAAAAGAAATTGAAATGCAATTACTCAGAGATTGGAGTCAGTCAGAACAGGGTGAAATTGAAATTATAAAATTTATTTCTCCTTCGCAAGATGCCCGTTGGACTGCCGCAATTTGCAATGCTTATGTAACAATTAATGGTACCCAACATACCTTTGAACATTTACGAGGTACGCTTATTGCTGAAAAAGAAGATGGAATTTGGAAAATTGCGCATATGCACTGCTCTTTTCCAGATTATCGCAACGCAGAAAATGGTTCTTTTCCGGTAAATGATTAACAAGCCTAGGTTGGGCTGTTTAAGCCCAACAAAGTCTAGCCGGGTTGTTTGAAGGCCCTGTTGGGCTTTTCAGCCCAACCTACACGGTTTTATTTATTGGTGCAGGTTGTTTTAGCAAATGTAGGTTGGGCTGTTTAAGCCCAACAAATTACAGCCGGATTGTTTGAAGGCGTGTTGGGCTTTCAGCCCAACCTACTGTTGATACTGGTTGTTTTATAAATTTATTCACCATATCCAGATTGGATACATTTATCATTATAAGCCCATTTTTTGGGTAAAATAGCTTGTTTAATAAATCGATGGATACTTGAATAAGGCCAATCGGATGGATTGTTAACATAACCATGTTTTACCGGGTTGTAATGAATATAATTGATGTGGTGCTCATAATCTTCTGTATCACGGATAAGATGCTCCCAATATCTTCGCTGCCAAATACCACGCTCGCGTTTTTTTTGTCTTGATAAGGATATATATTCATTGGCAATGATTTGCCTGGAAAAATTTGACTTTATTAAACTGAGCCGCATGGAATAATTTCCATCGTTTTCTGGTAAGGTCATAATCATATGCCAATGGTTAGGCATGATAACAATCGCATCAATATAAAAAGGGTGTTTCTGTTGAACTTTTTTAAAAGCAAATTTCAAAAAATGAATTTGTTGAATAAGTAAATCAGATTCTTTATTTAACAGATTTAAAGTAAAAAAATAGGTGGCTCCTAGTGCGAAGGTTCTTCTGTATTGCATAAAATGGACTTTTGGATCTTCCTAAGATCTTTTATATAGAGTTTTTGAGCTGGATACAAGAGGACGTGTAGGTTGAGCAGTTTAAGCTAGCAAATTCTAGCCGGGTCGTTTGTGGGCGTGTTGGGCTTTTCAGCCCAACCTACACAATTTTATTTGTTGGTACAGGTTATTTAGCAAGTGTAGGTTGGGCTGTTTAAGCCCGACAATTCCAGTCCCATGTTTTTAAGGGTGTTGGGCTTTTCAGCCCAACCTACACAATTTTATTTGTTGGTACAAGTTATTTAGCAAGTGTAGGTTGGGCTGTTTAAGCCCAACAAATTCTAGTCAGATGTTTTGAAGGTGTGTTGGGCTTTTCAGTCCAACCTACCTATTTCGTGTATTTTTTTTATTAATTCTCTAAATCGGTTATTATTAACAGTTATTGACACCTTTGCTAAATAGTTAAAACAGGATCATTCTAATTGAACCCCATATGTTGGACGGAAAAGCAAAGCCTTTTTCGTTTATTTCCACTTATTATCAGTATTTCCTTTGCTATGGATGTTTTTGTTCCATCAATTCCTGAAATGAGTCTTTTTTTTAAAACCGATAGCGCAACAATGCAAGCAAGTCTTTATGTGTTTATGCTTACAGTGGCTTTAGGACAATTACTGGTTGGCCCCTTAGCTGATCATTTCGGGCGAAGGCCAATGGCTTTAGGTACTGCATTCCTTTTTTTTATAGGGTCATTTCTTGCTACACAAGCAACATCAGTATCGATTTTGATTATAGCTCGCATAATTCAGGCATGTGGAGCCTGCGGAACTTATTTGCTGTGCTTTATTATTGTAAGGGATAATTTTTCAACCAATGCCTGTGCTCGTTTGTTTAGTATCCTTGCAGGAACGAATTCAATGGTTGCCAGCTCCGCTCCAGTCATTGGCGGTATATTACTGGATGCGACTCATGATTGGCATAGCGGGTTTTATTTTTTAAGCGTGCTTGGTTTGTTGATGACCATCGTGGCTTTTCGTTATATTCCTAGTTACAATCATCCAAAGTCCTCACAGTTTAGATTATCCAACGCGATAAAGCAGTTAATGGATAATCCTGATTTTCGTCGATATACCCTTGTCGCAGCTGCTTGTTTGCTTGGATTGTATTTGTTTTGTGCCCTGTCTCCCGGTTTGCTGATAACTCAACTCCATCTTAGTGGCATAGAATATGGTTTGTGGTTTGGTTTAAATGCAATGACGGTGTTTGTCGCCAATATGATTGCTGCACGCCTCACTTATGTCTACCCTCTGGAAAAAATAGTGTTTTGGGGACTAATTTTGATGATATTGTCCTGCTTTTTTATGATTGTCCTCAATTTACAGCAGTGCAGTATTTTAAGTTTTATGCTTCCCATGCTTTGCCTGACTTTAGGTATTGGTATTAGTATGGGAACTGCTACGGCACTTGCTATAAAAGATTTCAAACAACAAGCAGGTATTGCTACTGCTGTACTGGGAGCTTGTCAATTTGGCCTTGCAGGTTTGATTGGTATTTTGGTAGCTAAATTGACGCCAGGTGCATTAAACTTGGCTATTCCAGTGCTTTGTTTCAGCCTATTGGGACTCACGAGAGTAACTAAACTTAGTTTCAAACTACGTAGCAACCCTTAGCGAAGTGAATGCCCTTTGCTAATTTTTTGTGATGAGAACAATGTCAGTTGAGAAAAAGCAAAATCAAATTAATATCTTGACTCATAATGAAGCAGCTTGGGATAAGCAGGCTTCGTTGCAACATGATTGGTCTAAACCGGTTTCTTCAGAATTAATTGAAGCTGCAAAAGAAGGACGGTGGGAAGTTCATATTACCAAGAAGCCAATTCCTGAAACCTGGCTCCCTAAAACTATTCAGGGTAAAGATATATTATGTTTGGCTTCTGCAGGGGGACAACAGGCACCTGTATTAGCAGCGGCGGGAGCTAATGTTACCGTTTTCGATATATCTGAAAAGCAGCTGGAACAAGATCGTTACGTTGCAAAGCGAGATCACTTGTCACTTAAAACGATACAGGGTGATATGTGTCGATTAGAGGGAATTAGAGACGCTTCTTTTGATTATATTATTCATCCGATATCCAACTTGTATGTGTCAGATTTAAAGCCCGTATGGGAAGAGTGCTACCGCGTTTTACGTACAAAGGGTGCGTTATTAGCAAGTTTTTATAATCCTGTTCTCTTTGTTTTCGATAAAGATAAGCAATTGGAAGAGCAAGGATTATTAAAACCAAGATACCCTTTACCCTATGCTGATATTAAAGATCTTTCCCCGAATATACTTAACGGAAAGATAGAAAATAAAGAGGCTTTTGTTTTTGGCCACAGCTTATCGAGTCAAATCAACGGTCAATTGGAAGCAGGTTTTCTTTTAGCCGGGTTTTATGAAGATGAACACCCATCGCCACGATTTTTAATTGAAAAATACTTACCGGCCTTAATTGCTACTCGGGCTATTAAACTGTAATTCGCAAAAGGGATTCTACCCTTGCTTGTTGGAGTACACGATGAAATTAACTCAGGTGAAAGGTTTCTACCCCTACATGATGGTGGTTTTTTTTAATACTTTCATTGACTTGGGACACAAAATTTTAATTCAGGATACACTGTATCAAACAGCAACCGGTACCGCCTACACGATACTATCAGCAATCATTAATGCCCTAATCCTTCTGCCTTATATCCTACTTTTTACGCCATCAGGATTCTTGGCTGATAAATTTCCAAAATCTGTCGTTTTGAGAATCACTGCGGCGGTGGAGATTCCATTAACTTTGCTAATTACCTGGTGTTATTATCAGGGATATTTTTGGGGTGCCTTTTCTCTGACACTACTGCTTGCAATACAAAGTGCGCTTAATTCACCAGCAAAATATGGTTATATTAAAGAAATATTTGGGAAAGAACATTTATCACAGGCCAATGCTATCGTTCAAACCCTGACAATTGTTTCTATTTTGGGCGCCACTTTTTTATTTACTTATATTTTTAGTTATTTCATTGCCTCCCTCGGTTTGCAGCAAAGTCTAGACAAGTCTCTTTTATTACAAGCGTTTGCCCCGGCCGGTTTTTTATTAGTACTTTTTTCCATATTTGAAACAGCAATGACTTTTAAGTTACTGCAAAAGGACGCCGCGGATCCTCAATCACAGTATGAGCCGGCAAAATATTTTCGAGGTTACTATTTAAAAAATTATCTGCAGAAAGCCAGTAAAAATTATGTGATCTTCACCTGCATCATGGGATTGTCAGTATTTTGGGCAGTCAATCAAGTGCTACTGGCAAGCTATGGGGCTTTTTTAAAGGATCACATTGGCAATATCAGTGTCATATTTGCTCAAGGTTCTTTAGCCATGGGTGGCATTGGGATTTTATTGGGTGCTTTATATGCTGGTAAAGTATCACAGGGATTTGTTGAAACAGGTTTAATTCCAGTGGCTGCAGTGGGAATTTGTTTAGGACTTCTGGTGTTGCCGGCTCTTTCCAGTCAGTCGGCAATCGTTCTTCTTTTTTTAGTTTATGGCTTTTTTGGCGGTATGCTCATAGTACCCCTTAATGCGCTCATTCAATTTAATGCGCCACGGCAAGAGTTAGGAAAAATCTTATCCGCGAATAATTTTGTACAAAATTGTTTCATGATTGGGTTCTTGCTTCTTACGGTCATTTTTAGCCTCATTGGCATGGACAGTTTGATTTTATTGTATGGCTTGTTTGTTATTGCTTTGGCGGGGGCTATCTATACGATAATTACCTTACCTCAATCGTTAGTGCGTTATTTATTATATTTTGTCGCTTCCAAATTTTATCGCCTTAGTGTTTATCAATTGGATAATTTACCTTCAACCGGTGGTGTTTTGCTGTTGGGCAACCACGTCAGTTTTATTGATTGGGCTATCTTGCAGATTGCCTGTCCAAGGCCCATCCGTTTCGTCATGGAACGTTCTATTTATGAGGTGTGGTATTTAAAATGGTTATTTAAGAAATTTAATACGATTCCTATTGCTCGTGGTGCCAGTCATGAGGCACTGCGTGAAATTAATATAGCTTTAAATGCTGGTGAAGTTGTTGTTCTGTTTCCCGAGGGGCGCTTAAGTAGAAATGGCCAATTAGGTGCTTTTCGCACAGGTTTTGAGCGGGCCGCGATGGGAGCTAATGCCGTAATTGTCCCTTTTTATATCCATGGTTTGTGGGGAGCAAAAGCTTCTTATGCATCCAGTTATTACAAAAAATTAATCAAGGCTAATAATCGACGGGTAAGTGTGATTTATGGTGCTGTAATGGACATCAATAGCAAAGCACAGGAAGTCAAACAAAAAGTAAGAGAACTGTCTATTAAAGCTTGGAAGTTATCAACGAATGAACTCGACAGTATTCAATCTGAATGGGCCTATAAAGCCCAAAAGATGGGGAATTTAACTGCAATTATAAGTGAGAATGGGGACAAAATTTCTAATAATAGATTATTAGCTCTCGTTTTATTTTTTAGTAGAAACATAAAAAAAATTGTTAAAAATCAACAGAATATTGCTATCCTTTTACCATCAAGCCTAGGCGGCATTATTGCCAACTTAAGCTCGCTATGTTTAGGCAAAACGGTTGTCAATCTAAACTATACAACGGGTGGCGCTTTACTTGAATTAGCTTGCCAACAGGCAGCAATTAAAACGATTATAACTTCAAGAGCATTTGTAGAAAAAATCAAGGCGAGAGGGATTGAGTTTGATAGCTTGTTCTCTATGGCAACGGTTATCTATTTAGAAGATTTTAAGCCTGAGAAAAATAAATTATTGATTGTTAGCATGCTGCTATTAACAAAGCTTTTACCGTTTTGGTTATTGAAGCTTCTTTTTATTAAAGAAACGCCAATTAATAATACTGCTGCTATCTTATTCAGTAGTGGTAGCGAAGGAAAACCTAAGGGCATTGAACTGACACATCGCAATCTGCTAAGCAATATTAACCAGGTTGCCAGTGTATTTGGCGTAGAAGAAAAAGATGTAATCTTGAATTGCCTGCCTTTATTTCATGCTTTTGGATTAACGGTAACGACCTTGTTACCACTACTAAAAAGTATTCCAGTGGTTTGTTATCCTGATCCAACCAACTCCTTAGCTATCGCTAAATTGATTTTTCGCCACAAAGTGACTCTATTTTGCGGAACTTCAACATTCCTGGGATTATATGCAAGAAACAATGCGATTCACCCCATGATGCTTTCTAGCTTACGCATGGTAATTGCTGGAGCTGAGAAATTATCGCCTAAAGTTTACCAAGAATTTAAGCGAAGATTTAATTTGGAAATCTATGAAGGTTATGGCGCGACGGAGGTTGCTCCCGTTGCAAGCTGTAATTTACCTGATGTTTTATCCCCAGAGGATTGGCATGTCCATACGGCAAATAAGCCTGGCACAGTTGGTTTACCCTTGCCAGGTTGTGCTTTTCGTATTGTGGATCCCAATACCTTACAAGATTTGCCCCTGGGAGAAGAGGGGTTGGTTTTGATTGGGGGAACGCAAATCATGAAAGGCTATCTTAATATGCCGACAAAATCAGCCGAGGTGCTGATTGAGGAAGGGGAGGATTTTATTTGGTATAAATCCGGTGATAAAGGGAGTTTGGATAATGATGGTTATTTAACCATTGTTGATAGATATTCACGATTCGCCAAAATTGGTGGTGAAATGTTGAGTTTAGGGCAAGTGGAAGAGCAATGGTTGCAAGAAATTAACGATGACAATATAGAGCTCATGGCGATTGCAATCCCTGACGATAAAAAAGGAGAGCAATTAGCGTTGATTTATTCTGGTGCGCAATCACCAAGTGAAATAATGCAAATACTAACGGCGTCCAATTTATCCAAATTGATGCTTCCTAAAAAAATTAAGCAATTGGATGAGTTACCAAAACTTGGGAGTGGTAAATTAAACTATCAGGCAGCTAAACAACTTATTGATTAATTTCAATATTAAATTTTTGCGTCTTTGCATAAATTTATATTTTATTTGTTTTGTTAATACTCCCCTAATAAATTAGGCGTATATTTGCAACAAGCAATATAGTTTTTTATCAAAATTTATGTCTGGTGATTATGGTCTAGCTGAGATCAACTCTATAGCTGATGCTAATGCAGCTTGGGATTCCTTTTTTGGTCGTTTTTTTTCGTCAGAAATTCCTGAAGGCGTTGATGTATCTTTCGACCCTACATTACGACAATTTGCTCCTCGCAAAAATAAAAACGCGAAGTATCAGTCTCCTTTTTCCCCTAAAAAAGTCGAGGCGATTACTGCAGGAGAAAAAACGCTGCATTCGGATGATTTTGATGATTTTTTAAATGGCAATATCATCACAATTCCTGAGCGTATTACTCTCACTAAAGAGGGGCTTGCACAAGTTGCAAGTGCAATTCAGAGTGGGGATTTTGCTAATGAGTCACTAATGACAGAGGAACATACGTTTTACGCACTGTGGCTATTTAAACAAAACAAAATCACCCGCCAACAAATGACGACTATTCTCGATAGGGCGCAATTTCCGCAAGATTATCCTATTGAAAAGACCTATAAAATTCTGGATGAATCGGGTAATTTTACCGAAGAGGCAAAGAGGTTTTTAATCCCCGTTATTAAGAAAAATGCTTTTGGTGGAGAGTGTACCCAATGGCATATAGACCGCTTGCATTTATTGATTAGAGCCTTGCCTAAATCAGAGCAAATCTTTTATCTTTCAAAACCTAATCCAAATATTATTGCTGAGGAAAGTGCTCCTAAGCAATTAGGAAACGCGTTATTCAGGAATCGTTCCTGGTATAGAGTAACAGATGAGGAAGGACTCCATGAATTTCATATGTCTTTCGGTACTATTGAAGCTCTGCAAATTGCTGTAAGTGGTATCAACGGTGCTGCAGCAAGTCGGGCTAAACTAGGCAAAGTGGGCATTGATGCAGTCAAGGAAGGCATCGAATATAACTATAGACCTACTGCCATTAGTATGCGTAATAGTGGGGTTGAGACAACCACCAAAGGTATTCATGATTATGTTGATAGTCCAATGCCGGCAGTAACTTCTCATGATGTTTTTCATGCAAGATTACATAACACGATAAGACCGGAATTTCACATGATGTTAAATCATATGAATCAGGTTATTGCCAAGCATACAAAACAAAAATGGTCAAAAACAATGTGGGAATTGGTTGATCGCGAATTTCATGCTTTCCAATATGAAAAAGTTAATTTGAGCTCTGCTAAAGACGGTGCTAAACGCTTTGTAGAAATGCTTCACCCCAAAGATGGTGATCGGGCGTATTTATTTAATTGCAAGACATTCGGAGAATTAAGTGACGATGGTTTTGCCATAGTCTGGAATATGGTGCATCAAAAAGAAGTTTGGCAAAGACTATACAAAATAGATGTTGATGCTTTTGGCATTCCTGATGAAGCAGATGAGCAGACTACTGATGCACTCGGTTCTGAGGAAAAGGAAACTCAATTTATGGCTTTCCGCTATCGCTACATAATTGAAAAAATGAAGGATTTCAAAGAAGTAGTTGGTAGCGAGCACCAGTATTCTGAAATACTCGCATTAAAATACCGTTTGTTTACTGCGATGATTAATAAAACTGCGTTCCAGATGATGTGTAAACTTCTAGACTCTTTAAGCGAAACATTAATCAATGGGCAAGAGCAGAAGTTAGTATTTGGTAAATATCAGCAAGACGATACTAAAAATTTAACAGCGTTGAAATTCGGTAAAGAGGTTATCGTTACAAAAAATGCGGCAAAAAAATTAATTCCTACGCTGATTAATATGGAAATTATTTCTCAATTAGGTGACAAAGATGATGATGCAGTGCAAAGAGAAGTGAAAAAAGTAGTAAAAGAATTCAGAAGTACGTATCAAGGCAGTAAGTTTTCACAAGAGCTCCTGAATAGCTCAATCGCTAATTTATCATCTATAAATCAGCAATTAGAGTTTCTTGAAGCCTGTTATGAAGAAATAATTCATTCACAGGGGTATGTCAGAAGACATGAGACAATGGATAAAATGTTTGCTTTTTTCAAAAACCCATTAACAACTTCGCAACGACAACATATCGCTTTACTCAAAGAAAAGCGAAATGAATTACTTCGCACTCACCTGGACACGGTATCAGAAGATAAAAAAGAAATACTTCAATGGTGTCTTAAAGAGCGTGGTTCAAATCTGTCTCTTTGTAAGATAGAGCGCTTTTATCTCCATTGGGATTCAACTATTCCATCTGCTCAAGAGATAAGACCTTAAAAGTTCTTGCCATTCCCGCGTGGGCGGGAATCCATCTCCCAATCCAGTAAATAATATGAGAGATAGATTCCCGACACAGAAATGACAAACAAGCTACCCATTAAAAAATGATAAATTGTTCAAAAAAAGTGATGTCCTTCAGGGCAACGTTTTCCTATATTTTATTTACCTCGTAATTTCTAGATTCGCTTATATACCAATTTCACGTCACCTTGGATGTGTTGCGTTAAAGCGCTTACCTTTTGATTTTGGTCGACTTCAAAGGTTAAGGTCATCACACTATTGGGCGTAAAGAATGATGTTTCGGTATAAGGAATAAAAATCATGTTATTGAAGAGAAGATGATTATTTTTTGTTGCTTGAATTTTAATCTCAGTGGGAAGTAGCGAATTTTTGTAGGTGCCTGCATAACGAGCTAATAGGGCTTGATCAAGTTTTACTGGCTTATGGAGAGGCGCTGCAAGGGCGGGTTTATAAATTCTTGTCACTTCTTGAGCGATAAAGACGGGGTCAATATGGTTGCTATTCATTAATACCACGACCGTGAAATTGTCATCAGGAAAGCGTGAAATCTGTGTACGAAATCCTTGCCACTGACCTGCATGCTCTATGTGCCGATGATCATTCACGTTTCCTATTATCCAACCAAAACTGTAAGGAAAATTACGACCATTCTTTAATTTGATAGGCGTCCACCAGGCTTGATACATCGCTTTGCTTAATATTTTTTGTTTGTCTAAAGCATCGTTCCACTTAGCCATGTCATTTAACGTTGTTAGCACACTGCCATCGGCAGTAGTATTTAAACTGGGGGCAACCCAGGATTGGTTTTGTAGTTTATTGTCGATCATCTCATAACCGGCAGCACGATTTGGGATAATTTCTGCTACGTTATTGATGCGGGTGGAAGCCATTCCTAAGGGCTTAAAAGCAACTTCCTGAAGATAGTCACCATAAAATTTGCCACTGACTTTATGAATAATGATACCTAAGAGAACATAGCCACCGTTGCTATACATCCAATCTTCCCCAGGTTTAAATAGCAATTTTTGTTTGGCAATAAAGTCTAGTAATTGCGCTTCGGTGTAATCCTGTTGATTATTAAAATCTGCGGGGAAACCTGGAATTCCTGAGGTATGCGATAAAAGTTGTCGAATGGTAATTTGTTTCCAATCAGAAGGAATCGACTCTCCTAAATATTTATCAAGTGGGTCATCCAAACTTGTTATTTTACCGCTATCAACCAAGGTTAAAATTGCGAAAGCAGTAAAATGCTTACTTGCTGAGGCAAGTTGAAAAACAGTATCGGGTGTTACAGGAGTAGTTAATTCCAGATTAGAAAAACCATAACCTTGGTTTTTAATAATTTTGCCATCTTCAATCACCAATACCCCGAGCCCTGGAATCTGTTGTTCTTTCATTTCCTTATTAATAAAAGAATCAACTTGCTCATGCGGCTCACTGGCAAAACTTGCTGAGCCAAATAGCAAACTAAACAGTGTGGTTAGAAACAAAAGAAAAGGGCGAATGGATAACATGAACATTCCTGTAAACGTTATATTGAGTAGTTAGTGTATATTAGGAGGCATGCTATTGAAATTATGAAAAATAAAAATACAAATACTGCTAAATGGCTGCCAAGTTAAGGCGCCATTAACAATTCGGTAGTATGTTTTTTACTCCAGTTTAATAGGGTAGAAGAAACAACCCCGGCAATAAGTCCCCAGAACGCAGCGCCAATTCCAAATAAGCTAATGCCGGAAGCGGAAACAAGGATAGTGATAATTGCTGGTTCTCGATGGACGTCTTCCTCAAGTGCTGTTTTTAGGCTACTGGCAATAGTGCTAAATAACGCTAATCCAGCCAGAGCTAAAATGAGTTCTTGGGGTAGGTTTTGGTATAAGGTCACTACGGTAACGCCGAATAACCCTATTAATAACCAACATATCCCGCCAAAAATGGTTGCTTTATAGCGTCTCTCAGGATCATTATCGGCTTCTTTGCTGCAACAAATAGCAGCCGTCATTGCTGTTAAACAAATTGAAAAACTACCAAAAGGTGCCAGGAGAAGATTGGTAATACCTGTCCAGCTTATTAATGATGAAAAAGGTGGTTGATAACCTGATGCTCGCAGTATGGCAATGCCTGGAACATTTTGGGAGGTCATGGTTACTATAAATAAGGGGAGTCCAACGCTTATTAAGGTAGCGAAGGAAAAAACAGGCATAGTAAAGATTGGGGATGGTAAAGAAAGACTAAAATGCGTGACATGGAATAAACCTTCTACTTTGGCGACAAGAATACCGATGACAAGAACTAATAAAATTCCATAACGAGGACAAAATCGCTTACCTAGTAAATAAGTTAGTAGCATTGGAAATACTAGTGAAAATTGATTCTGCATAGCGACAAAAACATTCATGCCAAAGTGAAACAGGATTCCTGCCAACATAGCAGAGGTGAGTGTAGGAGGAATATGTCTTATTAGTTTTTCAAAAATGCCTGTAATTCCTGCCAGGGTGGTTAGTAACGCTGCAAAGATGAATGCGCCAATGGCTTCAGGCATGGTTATTCCCGATAAACTTGTAACAAGCAAAGCTGCCCCGGAAGTTGACCATCCAGTCAAAATTGGGATGCGATAACGGAGAGAAAGTCCAATACAAGTAATTGCCATGCTCATGCCTAAGGCAAAAAGCCATGAACTAATTTCTTTAGAAGTTGCGCCAGCCATAATGGCTGCTTGAAATACAATAACGGCAGAACTGGTAAAACCAACCATAACTGCAACAAAACCGGCAGTCATATTAGCCAAAGAAAAATATCTAAGCATGCTTAATCCTAGAGGGGGGTATTGGAACAGAGAACATCAAGAATTTCCACCTTCTGATTATACCATAATTTTGATTTTGTGAATTAGCAAAAGGCAAGTTAGCGCCTAATTTGCCAATACTCCTTCGTAAAAAGCCGCGTTTGATACAGAGATACTCCCCGAAAAAGGATAGTCAAAACTAAGTGCTAAGGTGAGATTGAAACTAATAACAGTGGCTAAACAAAAGGTAGCAAAAATACGCAAAGCTCCCTCTCTAGCTTTTAAAAGACTTGATAAAAAAATGATAACCATTGCCCCTAAGATTAACGCTGTGCGCATTTCATCTGTGAGAATGCTTTTCATGGAAATCAGGCGATTGCGTCTATCTTTTAATGTGGCGTCAATGTTGTTAATTATTTGGCGGTAAAAGAGTGCTTGTTTCTGTGTTTTAGGATCGTAGGTTTGAAATGTTTTATACAGATTATAGGTAGCCGCCCATGCTTTTTCGCTCTCCTTGCCTTGCCGCATGGTTTGCCATTCATCGACTCTTATTGCCTCTAGATAGCGATAAACAGCGTTTTTTAATATTGATCTATCTTCCTCGGGAAAAACCTCAATATTGCGCACGATGATACTCAGTGCGTCGGCTTCTTGATAAACAATTCTCTGCACAGCCAGATATTGATTCCAGAGAGCAATAATCACAAAGCCTAAAAAAACCCCATAGCCACTTCCCATAATACTAAGAATGTTGTCAGTGCTGCGTGAGTATTCGCTATTTACTGTTTCTTTAGGAATCAAAATTGATGCCAGATAGCTCGCTAACGCTGAAAAAGCGGTGAGCAACACCAGAATAAGTAAAAAAATTTGCAATACAGAGAATGTATTGATTAATTCGCGAAACATAGGTGTCCTGACTTTCTATTTACCTCTCTCATAAAGTTAGTACTATTAACTAACTTCTGTCCAGATAACTTAAGAGAAACGTTTGTTTGGCAATAAAAATCAAGTTGATAACGCTGATTTGAAAAAGGATTGCAGAATTTAATTTCCATGAATATCATGAACAATCTGCATATGGCAAAGGCTTAAGGACATCAAAAATTTTGCTGCAATAGACGTGACATTTCATCAACTGTTAATGGCTGTTTTTCAAAGTAAAAACCTTGAGCCATTGTGCATTGATACTGAAAAAGTAAATTCAGCTGTTCTTCTGTTTCTACTCCTTCTGTGATTACATTTAAACCCAAGCTGTTTCCCAAACCAATAATTGACTTTACAATCGTTGCATGATCAGAGTCAGTGGCTAAATCCCTTATGAAAGATTTATCGATTTTTAAGCTATTAACGGGCAAATCTTTTAACCTTGTTAGAGAAGAATAGCCGGTTCCAAAATCATCAATTGAAAGCTTAATTCCCATGCTTTTTAATTGTTTTAACGAGTCATCCAAATCAACAGCACTAGTCATGACGGCGGTTTCTGTTAACTCTAACTCTAAATTTTTTGCTGACATGTTTGTTTCTTGAAGAATATTTTTCATGGAGTTTAAAAAATTTTTGTCTTCCAGTTGTTTAGGCGATAAGTTAATTGCCAAATTTATATTCCTGGCAATAATTCCTTGATCTTGCCAACTCATGTATTGTTTACATGCACTTCGTAATACCCATTCTCCAAGCTGCAGAATTAAACCATTTTTTTCTGTAATCGGGATAAACTCCGCAGGCATAACAGCGCCGAGCGTAGGATGCTGCCATCTTAATAATACTTCCATGCCAATGATTTGTTTGCGAGGGAGTTTATATTGAGGCTGATAAACCAAATAAAATTCTTCTTTTCTCATTGCATCAATCAAGCTCATTTCTATTTCAGAACGGCGAGAAAAATTATTATGGATGGTATTTGTAAAAAATTGATAATTGTTACGTCCCAGCTCTTTTACTGTATACAACGCCATATCCGCATTTTTGAGTAACGTAGAAGCATCTTTTCCTGATTTCGGAGCAATAACTATTCCGGCGCTTACCGTAGCTAGAAAACAATGATTTTCCAATTCGATAGGTTTGTTAAAACGACGAATTAAGGATTTAGCAAATTTATCTACTTCCTGCTCCGTTTTGATATTAGAAAGTAGAATAACAAATTCATCGCCACCTAATCTGGCAACTATATCATTTGCACGAATGTTTTCTCGCAGATGTTTAGCAACAGTAACCAATAATTGATCCCCTACATGATGACCAAAGGTATCATTAACCTGTTTAAAGTTGTCTAAATCTAGAAGTAATATGGCAAACTGTTCATGATTCTGGCGAGACCTGGTTATGGTTTTATTTAAGGTCTTTTCAAACGCAGAGCGATTATATAAATTTGTGAGAATGTCATGGCTGGATAGATATAAGAGTTCCTTTTCTGCTTTCTTACGAGAGGTAATATTTGTTCCGTATACATTAACGTAATGAAGTGAGCCTGGCGTGATACTGAACAAATATTCATTTTCCAGACAAGTTTCTTCGATTAGCTGTTCCTTTTGTTCTTTAATCGCTAAATTAATGGCAGTTAGCACATTAGGAGGAATTCGGTGGCCACATGTTTTTTCCCAGAATTCAAATAAGGCGTTCGCTGCCTCATTAATAAAAAGGAGTTCTTTATTATAACTTACTGAGAAAATGGGGGCAGCATTATTTTCAGGAATAGATGCTAAAAATTTGATTTTTTCCTGAGATTTTTGTTTCTCGGTAATCTCACGCATGATAATAATAAGACTAATTTCTTCATCCAGACTTTGAAATTGCCTTAAATACACTTCAAGAAAAATAGGATTACCATCACGGAGGAGGTTATAGATATTAAAATCATGCCTTCCCTGGAGTGAAAGATAATCCTTAAATGAAATAACGTTATTTGCTTGCCTAAGTTGTATTAATTCATCAATGGCATTACCTAATATTGCAATATGCGGACGTTTAATTAGATGACTAAACTGCTCATTACACCACATGATAATGCCATGATTATTGGTCCAAATGATGGCATCATCAATCACCCCTAATGACAATTCCATTTTACTTAGTGTACGGCGGAGTTGAGTAATAATGGCTAATATTTTGTCATCTTTCATATTGCTTCCATTAGCTTAGGCTTTAAGCGGCCGTATTGTTGCCATGAAAGTCCAGACACCTTCTTCATTTTTCTCAGCCTGAATGCAATGTTCAGCCTTGAAAACAATACCGTCCTTATCAATGGCTTTTAACTGAATTGTTTTATCCAGGATGGATGATTGTCCTGTCGCCAAAAAACGAGAAAATCCTAAATTGTGAGCATCGTGTAAGGTTGGAGGGATAATAGTTGTCAGTGATTCGCCAATAATTTCTGCAGACATCCACTTAAAAACCTCTTCAAATTTTTGATTCACATAAATAATAATTCCCCATTGATTAGCAATAACCACGGGATAATTTTTCTTGCGTTTATATTTTTCGACTAGGCTCATAAGCTTCCCATAGTGAATTTTTTCACTAAATTGCCTATTGGAAATAAGCAAATTACACGCCTATTCATTCCTGTTTATTAAAAAATTGAGCAAATATTTCTTATGTATTTAGAGTATAGGAGTCAACCGTTAGTTTTTAAACATAGCGATTTTTCCCATAATGTAAACTATCATAGGATTTAAATTAACTTGGGAGCAAAGGTATGTGGCCTGGATCGCTACTTACACGAATGTTAGGAATTAAGTACCCTATTATTCAAGCGCCTATGTCTGGCGGAATTACGACGCCTGAATTGGTAGCAGCAGTGGCCAATTCAGGAGGTTTGGGCTTCTTGGCTGGAGGGTATTTAGATGCAAATGAAATCCGTAAACTAATTCGCCAAACAAAGGGACTAACTTCCCAACCCTTTGGCGTCAATCTTTTTATTCCCTCAAAGCATCATGCCTCCTTGGAAACCATACAGGAGGCCTGCAGAATTATTGAGCAATGTTGTTTTGAGTTGAAAATTCCTATCGAGCCTGTAAAAGGGCCTTTTATCCCTGATTTTGAAGAGCAAATGCAGGTCATTTTGGATGAAGACATTCACGTATTAAGTTTTACATTCGGTTGTTTAAGTAAACCCTGGATTGAAAAACTAAAAGCACAAAAAATCTTGTTAATTGGTACAGCAACTACGCTAGATGAGGCAAAGTTATTACAAAAAGAAGGCATTGATATGGTTGTTGTCCAGGGATGTGAGGCTGGCGGGCATCGAGGTAGTTTTTTGACTCGTGAAGAGGAGGCTTTACAAAGTATAGATACCCTAACCCAGCAGTTAGCCAAAGAAATTAATGTCCCTCTTATTGCCTCAGGTGGTTTAATGAGGGGTAAGGATATTGCCAGGATGTTAAAATTAGGTGTTTCTGCTGTGCAACTAGGAACTGCATTCTTGTGTTGTGATGAATCAGGAGCCCATCCTAAATATAAAGAGGCCTTATTAAATTCTAAACAAGATAATACTGTTTTAACGCGTGCGTTTTCTGGAAAGTTGGCAAGAGGTCTTTGTAATAAATTTATTTTACGCATGCAACATCATGAAAAACATATTCTTGATTATCCCATCCAAAATGCATTGACACTGGCGATGCGAAAAAAAGCGCAAGCAGATAATTGCAGTGATTTTATGTCGATGTGGGCGGGGCAATCCGTGCAATTTAGCAGAAAAATGAAAGCTCATTTATTAATAAATGAGTTAATTAAAGAGGTGGAAGAGGCTCATTCGCAATAAATATAAATAGATTAACGACATAACTTCTTGTGCAATTGACTGCATTATTGGGGATTGTTTTCTTTTGCAGGTTGAGTTTCACCAATCGCTTGCAAATAAAAAGAGGGCTTGGGATAGCCTGCAAATTCAACAGTAGTCCCCATGCCGCCGGCAAAGTGATAAAGATTGTGGCAGTGGTTTAGCCATATTCCGGGATTATTCGCATCAAATTCAACTTTAACCGTACTATTCGGTTGTACAAGAATCGTATCACGCAAGGCACCGTTTTTGAGTTTCACCCCATCAATCTCGGTTACCTGAAAAACATGCCCATGAAAATGCATAGGATGAGACATCTTATTTTTATTGGTAAAAACCATTTCCACGCGTTGCCCTTTTTTAATGACTTTAGGGATAACCTTAGGCCAGCTTTCGCCATTGAGTGTCCATTTATAGCCATTCATGGTGCCCTGCAAGGTATAATTTAAACTAACATCTGCCTTTTTGGTTGGCAGAGGGTTTGGTGAGCTTAGTTGTTTCTCTAACTCATAATAAGGAATGCGACCTAAATTTTGTGATGCGGTGAGGTTTAGTTTAGGAATGACGGCATGAGCTGTTGCTAAGAGAAGGCCGGTTTGCTTATTACTTCCCTCAACTTGAGCCAAAATAGGGAAGGCCCCCCCTTTTTCTGGAATACTAATAATAATATCAAGACGATTGCCAATGCCAATTGGAAATTTATTCCCATGGATTGGTTTGATATTTTCGCCATCGACGGCTACTAAAGTTCCTGTGAGTGAACCTAAGTTAATTTCATAGTTCGTTGAAGCAGAACCATTAATAATGCGAAGTCTGACTTGTGTGCCAGCGGTAACCGTTTTGATTTGGGGATTGGCTAGTGTAACTTTGTTCGTAAGGAATGCATCATAGTCAACATCATTGTAATCACTCTTCATGCTCATATTATGGGGTATTTTCATTGAGCTTTGCATATCCATGTTTTCCATGGCGGGCATAGAGGTTTTGCGTAATTTCTCAAAGATCTTGGCGGGATCGTGATAGGTAAAATCTTCTAAGAACATGATAATTTCTTGATTTTTAGAGGTTTTACCAGATTCATAAATAATAAAAGGAGCAGCTAATTGTTGTTGTTCCTGAAAACCAACGTGTGAATGCATCCAATAGGTTCCTGATTGCACTAATTTATATTGATAAGGGTAGCTTTTCCCTGGTTTAATGGGAATTTGGGTGACATCGGGCACACCGTCCTGGTTATTGGGAACAATGAGACCATGCCAATGAATGGTGATTGGTTCAGCAGTCTTATTAACCACGATGACATTAAATTGTTCACCTTTTGTGCCAAAATAGCCTTCTTTGCTTATGCTCCCATCGGGATGAATAAAACGAATATCAAATGCTTTTACGGCCTTTCCTTTACCATCCACCTGGAATTGGGTATCAGATACTTCAATAATGGTTTTTTCTGCTTGCGGTGATGATTGCGATTGTGCAAAGTTAACACAGGGGAAACTTGCCAATATAAAATAAATCATAAACAAAACTAAAATATATTGTTTGTTGCATCCTTTTAATTGTTGCATAGTCGGTGTTCTAAAATCCTGGCTCATATTTTAAAAATAGTACAAAATTTATTGAAATTTGGAGAAGTATTTCTGTTAGGAATAATTTTTCCGCTATCTCTCGTAAGTTTTTGAGTCAGAATTGTCCTGTTCCTGTTCAGAAACAGGTTCGGAGTTGCTGGCTGAAGTAAAAAATTGAGATAAATGAGACTTATTTAGTGTTTTTTTCTGTGCTTGTTGAATCATGGAATTGAGTTCTTTTTTAGTAGATGAATTACCATATAAACCAAAAAGTATTCTTATAAGCCAAAAAGAAGAGCGTAGCTGACTGATATACAGAAGTTCAGACGCTCGAGGGTGTCCAATTGCGCCATTTAAATCGTTTTTAAATGTATTCAAGTCAGAAGGTGAAAGCCTATGAATGCAATTTTGAGTAACTTGGGCAGCAATAATTTTTTTTGTTTTTAAAGTGAGGGTATTGTCACCACCTATAGCGGTAAGGGTAGCTTTCAAATCTGCATAATCCTCTAAGGGCCAGTTTAAATATTGCGAATTAAATTGATAGGAAGTGATGTCAATGCTTTTACTCTTAAAGAAACTGTCAATTTGGGGCGTCATTCTAGCTCCCCTTTCTAACAGATGTTTGATAACAAAAATAGGATCTTGACCTGGATGCATCGTTTCAGAATGGGGTATATAAGTTTGTGCCTGTTGGAAAGCAATATCAATCGGAAGATTTCCTAAATGATCTCTTGTGTGGATAAATTTTTTGTCACTTTTTTCAAAACGATAATCGCCAAGCCGAATGGATGCATGGAGAGGACTACCTCTTGCGGAACTCAAACCAGATGCTGCTGCTAAATAGAAATTAGCTTTTTCTTCCATAAGAAGATGCATACTATTTTTTAAGGTTTTTCTCTTCGCTTCAGGAAAAACTTCCTCCATATGACTCACTAGTTCTTTAATATTATCTTGCAGATCCTGTTGTCCAGGTTCACTGTTTAAGTATTCATAAAAAGCTGGTATTGAAAACAAAACTGATTTTAGTTTTGCCATACGCTCACTCATGGCCTGACTTACTAGATTAACTTCAGAGATATCATTAAAGTTGGAATCTTCTAAATGAATAAATAATGACTCCCGAATTAATTCATCCGGAATAAGAATATCCTTTAAAAGTTGCTTCCATTTATAACGAACAAAATCTTTATCTTTTTGTAATTTTTTGAATGCTTCCCTGTCTTCATAGTGTGAATAAACCTTATCATCACCTAATTTAACAAAAAAACGTTTGCGAGTTGGCCAATAAAAATTTTCACTATCTCGAAGATCGGGAAAATGAATTAAATCATGAGTAGTAATATCAAAATTATTCTCTCGATTTATCCAGTTTTGCAGGCGTGAATCAACAAAAGAGGTAATACTTTCAGTGAGCAATAAATCGTGATCTATCTTAAAGAAGACAACATGGGGTTTTCCATTTTTCTTGACAATATAAAACCCAATATTTCCCTTATGTAAATCATCCTCCTCTAAAGCGTAGGAGCAAGTTAAAACACTGGCAAGCGACTCCATATCAATTGAGAGATTTCTTTTTGCTTTCTGCGTCATTAAATGAGCAAAAAAACCATTAGGCATCTGATTAAGGAAGTTAAATGAAATTTCTTTTGTCAAGGCATGATTGGTTGCTAAATCAGATAGATAATTATGAGGAGTCAGATTGTAAAATTGGGTTTCACCAATCTTTTCTCGTTGAGCAATAGAGAGTTTTATATTATCAACGGCTGTTCCCACAATTTGATTGTCTTCATTCACTACGAGATGTTGCGGAGGCGTTAAATGAGGCTTCATAATAAGCCTGGCTAATTCACTAAAAGTGGTTTCCCTGACTGATGCGAGAGGTTTACCATGTTTATTTTCTTTATAAACAATAGGAATTGTCTGAGCGCCGAATCTATAGTCTACAAAATGCACAGCATGAGCCGATGTTTTTGAGGCTTTGCTTTTGTCTAATCCTAAAATGTGCTCAAGAAAATAACGCCTAGGCATGTATAATAATATAAAAAACTCACCATGATAGATATTTAAGCATTTTATTCTTAACTGAAGCTTAAATTAATAAAATTAATATTGTTAACGAGGAAAAAATTGTGCTTATCAATGGAAAATAAAAACTAACAGGGGAGTGAGGGAAGTAGTCCTGATAAAACAAAAGAATATCAAGACTACCTAAACTTAACGAATTGATGCGATATCAATCACAAAACGATAGCGAACGTCACTTTTTAAAACACGCTCATAGGCTTCATTCACTTGTTGCATTGGGATTAATTCAATATCTGAAGTAATATTGTGTTTTCCGCAAAAATCAAGCATTTCCTGGGTTTCTGCAATACCACCTATTAATGAGCCAGCCAGGCTGCGCCGCCCCCCTACTAATGAAAATGCACCGACGGGAACATTTTCGTCGGGAACACCCACGACCACCATAACACCATCTCGTCTCAATAATTTTAAATAATCATTCCAATCAATGCCTGCAGAAACTGTGCAAATAATAAGATCAAAAGTGTTGACTAATTTTGAGAAGGTAGCAGAATCGGAAGTCGCATAAAAATGGTCGGCTCCTAAACGCTTGCTGTCTTCTTGTTTTTTAGAGGAGTGGCTAAGCACCGTCACATCGGCACCCATAGCATGAGCCAATTTGACTCCCATGTGTCCTAATCCACCTAGACCAAGAATGGCCACTTTCTTCCCAGGACCAGCCTTCCAATGGCGAAGAGGGGAATAAAGAGTAATCCCGGCACATAAAAGCGGTGCGGAGGCATCGAGCGGTAAGTTGTCAGGAATACGCAAAACATAATCCTTATTGACAACGATCTTGGTCGAATAACCTCCTTGGGTTAAACGGCTACCGTCTCGTTCCATACCATTATAGGTAGGTGTCATACCTTCTGCACAATATTGTTCTAAACCTTCATGGCAGCTATTACATCTTCGACAGGAATCAACGATGCAGCCGACACCTACATGATCACCTGCTTTAAAATGGTTAACATTTTTTCCTACACGCTCCACTATTCCAACAATTTCATGTCCTGGAACCATTGGAAAAAGGGCTCCACCCCATTCATCGCGAACTTGATGGATATCAGAATGACAAATACCACAGTATTGAATAGCGATTAACACATCATTGTCATCTAACTCGCGTCGTTCAAAAGAGAAAGGCTTTAATGGTTCTTTAGCCGAATCGGCAGCATAACCGTGAACTGGAATCATAAATTATCCCTAATATAAATATTTATTTTAAGACATGAGATAGTAGGCTTTCATTTCACAATTTGCAAAAAATTTTAATGGTTGGCAGAACAATAGTCATTGTAGGGAATACATAGTAAAGTACAGTAATTTTTAGGTATTCGCAGTAACTATGGCCAAACTCTATTTTTATTTCGCAGCAATGAACGCAGGAAAAAGTACCGTATTACTGCAAGCTAGCTATAACTATCGCGAACGCGGTATGCAAACCTTATTATATACACCTGCCATCGATACTCGTTATGAGCAAGGTTTTATTCATTCTCGCATTGGCTTATCAGAACAAGCGTTTGCTTTTCATCTTAAAGATAATCTCTATGAAGAAACGAACAAAAAATTAAAACAACAACCCCTGGCCTGCATATTAGTGGATGAAGCCCAGTTTCTAACGCGCGATCAAGTGTATCAACTCACGGATATTACCGATAAGCTAAATATTCCAGTGTTAGCTTATGGTTTACGTACCGATTTCAGAGGTGAATTATTTGAAGGAAGCCAATATTTACTTGCCTGGGCTGATGAACTTATAGAGATTAAAGCGATATGTCATTGTGGACGCAAGGCAACAATGAATTTGCGTATGAATGAGCATGGTCAAGCCATTTCTGAAGGCGAGCAACTTTTAATTGGTGGGAATGAAGCTTATGCTGCGACTTGCCGTTATCATTTTAAATGTGGTCTGGCGAAATAATCTATAGTAATAATTGTGCAATAAAGATACCAATTCCGTCCGATTTTTGATATAATTCGCCGCAACTTTTGGCGGTCCGTGCTAAGGAGTAACGTTGTCTGATTCTATTGCAGTAGATTCCGGGGTAATTTTACCTCGTAATAACATGATGGCGTGGTTAGTGTGCTTGTCAGCAGGTTTGTTTTTCTTTTATGAATTCTTCCAGCTGAATATCTTTGACGTTATCAATCAACCTTTACGCGATGATTTTCACTTAGATGCTGCACAGCTTAGCTGGATGTCTAGTACTTATTTATGGGCCGATATATTATTTCTTCTACCCGCAGGCATTATTCTCGATCGCTTTTCTACACGTCGAGTGATTCTTACCGCAATGGCGGTCTGCGTTATTGGCACCCTCGGTTTTGCAGTGACAAACTCCTTTGCATTAGCGTGTTTTTTTCATTTCCTTTCCGGCATTGGTAATGCTTTTTGTTTCTTATCTTGTGTTGTTTTAGTTTCTCACTGGTTTCCCCCTCGCCGCCAGGCTCTGGTAATTGGCTCATTGGTAACAATGGCTTTTCTTGGTGGGATGATGGCTCACACTCCTTTTGCTCATCTTAATGAATATTATGGCTGGCGACGCTCTTTATTAATCGATGGGGTAGTTGGAGCACTGTTGTTAGCATGGATTTACCTTGTGGTACAAGATAGACCGAACGTGCTTGATAGGCAAAAACAAGCAGTACAACCGTCTATTATTCCAAGTTTTCTGCAAGCGCTTGGTAATCGACAGAATTGGCTGGCGGGTTTGTATACCTGTTTTCTTAATTTACCCATAATGGTACTTTGTGCTCTATGGGGTGCCAGTTATTTACAAACTGTGCATCATTTGCCAGAGATTGCTGCCAGTAATGTGGTAAGTCTTATTTTTATAGGTAGTATCGTAGGTTGTCCTCTCGTTGGCTGGTTATCTGATAATCAGGGACGACGCAAGCCATTGATGCTAGTAGGGGCAATCGCAACGTTATTAACAGTTGTTCCATTGTTTATGGATATTGCTTTATCACAAACCGCATTGAGTATTTTATTTTTTGGCCTTGGATTTTTCAGTAGTACGCAAGTTATTAGTTATCCTCTTATTGCTGAAAGTAACCCTCAAGAAATAACAGGTGCTGCAACGGGGATCGCTTCCGTGTTAATTATGGGGGGCGCCGGAGTCGGCCAAGTGTTATTTGGATTATTAATTCAACATCACGCAGGCATTGCTGCACAAGCTTATACAATTGCCGATTTTCAATATGCAATGTGGATGTTTCCTCTTACAGCAGTCGCCGCTCTGCTTGCTGTATTGTTAACCCGCGAAACTTACTGCAAACGTTAGGACTTAGGAGTTTTTTATGCAGATGGTGGAAGAATATAAAGATGAGAAGTTAACTGCTTCATTCTTGCCATGGTTGGTTTGTTTTAGTGCCTCATTATTCTTCTTTTATGAATTTATTCAAGGCAATATGTTTGCATCGATTGCTGATAACATCATGCATGATTTTCATGTGCAAGCTGACAAAATGGCTTATTTATCAAGTATTTACTATTTGTCGAATGTTATTTTCCTTTTTGTCGCAGGGTTTGTTCTGGATCGATTCTCTACAAAAAAGACTATTCTGTTTGCCATGTTTCTTTGCGTAATGAGTACCTTTATTTTAGCAAACGCACAATCCTTTTATCTCGCTCTATTTTGTCGCTTTGTTACAGGTATTGGCAGCGCATTTTGTTTTCTTGGGCCAATTCGTTTAGCTTCTCGTTGGTTTCCGCCTCGGCGAATGGCTCTGATAACGGGAGCGATTGTAACCATGGCGATGACAGGAGGCATGTTGGCACAGTATCCTCTAACTAAACTAGTCGCCCAAATCGGTTGGCGAGATGCTTTAATGCAGGTGGGGTGGCTTGGAACTGCCATGCTGCTCTTTATGTCTTTTGGCATTATCGAGAAGACAAAGGATGTAGGGCAAAAAATTGCGTCCAAAATTTCCATTGTTGCTGCAGCTAAAAAAGCGTACTTAAACCCACAAACATTAAAAGCAGCGTTGTATACCAGTCTGATGAATATGGCCATTGCTGTTTTTGGTGCCATGATGGGTTCTCTTTATTTAGTACAACGAATGGGCATTGCCAAAGAAGATGCGGCCGTTGTCAACACGATGCTATTCCTGGGGGCAATTATTGGAGGTCCCGTATTAGGCTGGTGCTCAGATAAGTTAGGTTTACGCGTATTGCCAATGAAGATTGGAGCTATCGCATCTTTAATAACAATGTTATTAGTGTTATATGCACCTATTTCTTTACCTTTCATGGAAATTCTGTTCTTTTTATTAGGCTTTTTTACTGCATCTCAAGTTATCAGCTATGCCTTGGTTGCCGAAAGTAGTTCACCCGTCATGACTGCTACGGCAGTGAGTGTTGTTTCGATTTTGACACAAGGTGGTTATATCGTTTATCAAAATTTATTCAGCATTCTGTTAATGCGCCATGGTGAAATGCAAATGATTAATGACGTTCCTGTCTATTCGCTAGGTGACTACCAATTCGCTGCCATTATTTTACCTTTGGGCTTAATTGTGGCATTAATTGCTTTGCTAGGCTTGAAAGAAACGCACTGCCGTCAAATCGAGGAATAAGAAATGCCAGGACGCGTTTGTATTTTATTAATGGATTCTTTAGGGATAGGAGCAAGCCTTGACGCAAATCGCTATGGCGATGAAGGAGCTAATACTTTCGGTCATATTCATATGGCTTGCAATGAGAATCGTGCTGACAAGGAAGGATTACGTAGTGGATCTTTGCAGATTCCAAATCTAACCAAAATTGGTTTATATCACGCGGCAATAGCCAGCTCAGGTGAATCCTTGCTGGATTTGTCTACACTTGCTGAGCCAATTGGGTATTATGGCTATGCCGTTGAACAAAGTTTAGGAAAAGATACCCCTAGCGGCCACTGGGAGTTAGCTGGTGTTCCGGTACGTTTTGATTGGGGATATTTTCCTCATGAACAGCCTTGTTTTCCTAAAAAATTAGTTGATGAATTTATTAAAAGGGCCAAATTGCCTGGTGTTTTAGGAGAAAAGCATGCTTCTGGAACGACCATCATTGACGAACTTGGTGAAGAGCATATTAAAACTGGAAAACCTATTCTTTATACTTCTGCTGATAGCGTGTTTCAAATTGCTGCCCATGAACAAAGCTTTGGATTGCAACGGTTATATGACATTTGTGAAATTGCGCGTGAATTAGTCGATGACTATCAAATCGGCCGGGTTATTGCCAGGCCATTTGTTGGTTCTCCCGGTTCATTCGTCCGAACTGGCAATCGCCGAGACTATGCCACCTTGCCCCCTGCTCCAACGTTGTTAGACGAGCTAAAAAAGGCAGGCAGGGAAGTGATAGCCATTGGAAAAATTGCCGATATCTTTGCTCATCAAGGATTAACCCAAACTATCAAAGCTGATGGTAATATGGCCTTGTTTGACGCCACGCTTGCGGCAATGAAGACTGCTAAAGAAGGCAGTTTGATTTTTACCAATTTTGTAGATTTTGATTCCTCTTATGGGCATAGACGAGACGTTGCAGGTTATGCACATGCGTTAGAACAATTTGATGCTCGACTTCCAGAGTTGATGCAACTACTCAGAGCGGATGACCTTGTGATTATAGCTGCGGATCATGGTTGTGACCCAACCTGGCCAGGTTCGGATCATACTCGAGAGCATATTCCTGTTTTGGCGTTTGGTCCAGGTTGCAGCAGTCAATTTGTGGGACGACGAGATACTTTTGCTGATATCGGACAAACTATTGCTGAACACTTAGCTATTCAGCCCTTACTACATGGTGTATCTTTTATAAATAGTTTGAAATAAAGTATTAGGCCTCTAATAACATTACTCTTTCTATAAGACATTTTTTAACAAGATTTTATCGGGACACCTACGGAAAAATACATGATCTACCCTGCTCCGTTTCTAAATTATTGTGCCTCAATTGATCTTAAGTTGACCTCCTTGCGCAAGACGGTGTTATTCATTTTATGGGTTGAGAAAAAGCCTCTGAAAGCTTATGAAATTTTAGAAAAACTTACGCGAATAAAGCAAAACGCCACGCCACCTTCTGTTTACCGTGTTCTTGACTATTTTGTAGAGGGAGGAGTGGTTCATAAAATTGAATCGATTCAATCTTACACACTTTGTCATGAACCTGAGAAGCATTTACCTTCTGAGATTTTGATGGTCTGTAGTAATTGCTATCAAGTGCAGGAAGTATATAGTACCACTATGCATAATATAGTGCAGAAGCTGGCGCAAGATAATCTTTTTTATCTTGGACAAGATACGATTGAATTAAAAGGAATTTGCGAAAAATGCCACACCAATATTGAGCATTCTGCTTTTAAATAAGAAAAAATTCTTAGCGGTCCATTGATTTTTTTTTTCTCATCCCCATCTAAAGCCCATTCTGTCTTTAACAAGGATATATTTTGGAGCAATATCGCGGCACAACCATCCTCTCCGTCAGACGAGGTAATAAAGTTGTAATTGGTGGCGATGGACAAGTCACCTTGGGAAACACTGTCATGAAAGGCAATGCCCGCAAGGTTCGACGTCTCTATAAAGATAAAGTCATTGCTGGTTTTGCCGGTGGTACAGCAGATGCTTTTACGCTTTTTGAACGCTTTGAACGAAAGCTTGAAATGCATCAAGGACATTTAGTACGTGCGGCTGTGGAATTAGCTAAAGATTGGCGAACTGACAAAATTTTACGTCGGTTAGAAGCACTTTTAGCGGTTGCAGATACTACGTCCTCTTTAATTATTACCGGTAATGGGGATGTAATTGAACCTGAAGAAGGGTTAATTGCAATTGGTTCTGGTGGCCCCTTTGCACAGTCTGCGGCTCGTGCATTGTTGGCAAATACCAAATTATCGGCGATGGAAATCGTGCAAAAAAGTTTAGCCATTGCCGCTGACATTTGCATTTATACCAACCACAATTTAACTATTGAAGAATTGGATAGCGAACAGTGAATAACACAGTAATGATGACTCCTCGTGAGATAGTACAAGAATTAGATAAACATATTATCGGCCAGGATGAGGCGAAAAGAGCCGTTGCCATTGCGTTACGAAATCGTTGGCGCCGGATGCAAATTAAAGATCCTGTTTTACGCAATGAAATTATGCCTAAAAATATTTTAATGATAGGGCCAACCGGTGTAGGTAAAACAGAAATTGCAAGAAGACTGGCAAAATTAGCAAAGGCTCCCTTTCTTAAGGTTGAAGCAACTAAATTTACTGAAGTGGGGTATGTTGGACGTGATGTTGATTCTATTCTTCGCGATTTAATTGATATTGCTGTTAAACAGGAACGTGAATCAGCAATGAAGAAAGTAGAGCATTTGGCCGAAGATGCGGCAGAAGAGCGAATCTTGGATGTGTTATTACCTCCTGCAAGAATCGGCTTGACCGCGAGTGAAAAAGATTCGTCAACCCGCCAGATTTTCCGTAAGCAATTACGTGAAGGTGCACTTGATAATAATGAAATTGAAATTGAATTATCTGCTTCCCAAGTGGGTGTGGAAATTATGGCTCCTCCTGGCATGGAAGAAATGACAAATCAGTTGCAGTCTATGTTTCAGCAGATGGGTTCCGGTCGCACCAAAATGCGTAAATTGACTATCGCCAAGGCAATGAAGATCTTGCGTGAGGAAGAGGCGTCCAAATTAATTAATGAAGAAGATATAAAAACTCGTGCTATTGAAAATGTCGAGCAAAATGGCATTGTCTTTATTGATGAGTTGGATAAAGTGGCAAAACGGGCCGAACATGGCGGTGGTGGTGATGTGTCACGTGAAGGGGTACAACGCGATCTCTTGCCATTGGTTGAAGGAACTACAGTATCCACGAAATACGGTATGATTAAGTCTGATCATATCCTGTTTATTGCTTCAGGTGCCTTTCATGTAGCCAAGCCTTCGGATTTAATTGCTGAATTACAAGGACGCTTACCTATTCGTGTTGAACTTTCAGCCTTAAGTGTTGAAGATTTTGTAAGGATTTTAACTGAACCAAGCGCATCTTTAACTGAGCAGTATGCTGCACTTATGGCGACTGAAGGTTTGGAATTGACCTTTGACCCATCTGGTATTCGTCGTATTGCAGAAGTTGCCTGGAAAGTTAATGAGCGTACCGAGAATATTGGTGCTCGACGATTATATACGGTGATGGAACGTCTACTGGAAGTAATCTCTTTCGAGGCCACTGATAAGGCAGGAGAAACTGTTCATGTTGATGCTGCTTATGTTGAGAAACATCTAGGTAAATTAGTGGATGATGATGATTTAACGCGTTATATTTTATAAGAAATTTGAAGTTGAAAGTAAAAATGGGTTGCATTGCAACCCATTTTAGATGCGAGAGCAAAAGCAAATTAAAAAGCAAACTCTTGAGAGTGTAAATCAGCCTCCGCTTCCGTTTTAGTTGCTTTTGCAAGGGCTTGAATTTCATTTTCAACCGGTGACGGTTTAAAGAAATAGTTAGCCGCAGCTAAACCTGAACCAAGTCCAACAGCGCCACTGGCCAGCGTTGCAGCAGCTATTGCTCCTTTAAGACCACCAATGAAAGCTCCAACACCTGCTGTAGCGAGCGCACCTGGACCTGAAATGGCACCAACAGCCAATCCAATTGCAATACCCGCTGCTGCACCGATAATTGCACCTACTAGGGTGGCAGCAATGCAAACTATAGCGCCAATAATTATTTTGGCACCTAAATTCCAATTTCTACCTAAGCGTATGTTTTCTTTCGCGTATTTGTCAGTAGCCTCGATGATTTCTAGAGGATTAGTTTTTTCCAGAATATCTTTAATAAAGATTGTTGTATTATGAGCAATTTTAATTGCCTTGGAGGCGTCAATTTCTTCCAGTGATTTACCAGCCTGGATCTCAGCTTCGAGTTCAGAAAGCAATACTAGTTTTAAAGCTTGGAGATTACCAAGGAGTGGATTATATTGGGAAAGTTCGGCGATGGTTCTTTCCAGCTCAATTAAATAAGAATTTAAGCTCATGAAATTGATTGCTTTATTAAGTTGCTTATCCTGTACCGAAGCCTGAACGAAGTAGGCTTTGCATTGAGCACGATAGTCTTCTGTTGTTAATGTACCATATAGATATCGTTGAGAAATGTTGCGAATCTGTTCAACGAAAGCTTGCTTATCTTTATTCTTTACAAGGAAATTATCTAAGGCCAAGGTAAGATCACAATAATGCTCAAAATTATCTTTGCGATAGTTATAATCAGGTTGGGTTGTACCGTACAGAATATGGTTAGGTATTTGCCGTTTGAGTAAAGCATGGCGCCAATTAATTGCATCAATATCAGTTTTTGCAGCATTATTGGCTATGAGCTTGCCGCCAAAATGTAGATCTCTTTCCCCAAATGGCATCTCGCGTGCCCTGGCCCAAGGAAGTAGTCTTTCGTAAGCGTCAATTTGTTGTTCATCTAAGGACTTACTCCCCACAGTATAGGGTAGTTGGTGTCCATCATCTTTTAATATTGCTAATGTTTTTGCATTTCCCAGCATTAGCAAGGGTTCATGAAACTCAATTTCACGATTTGCTTCCCATGCTCTTTGTTGTACATCATGATAACCAGGTAAAGTTTCTATCTCGACTTTTGTCCTGTAATGAAACTTCGGTACCAAGGCATCGAAAGCCAGAGGAATAATGGGCTTTTCTTGTAAGGTAATAAAAACTTTTTTAACAATGTCGCACTCACTTAAATCGTGAACCAGGTTCGCACTTGCCAAATTTCCAGCAAATTTCGTGGTTATTTGAAAATTGCCAGGTACAGGATCACGGAAGTCGGCAGTAATTTCTATCATGCCCTTTAATTCAGGATCAGCTTGAATTTTCTTAATAGCGATTAACGCAGAAAGTACACCACGAGAATGCGCAATCAAATTAAGTTGGATGGGCTCGGTTAACTTGAGTCGTTTCAGCTCGGCAATAAATGCATCGGCTTGCTCCTCAACCCCATAAGAAAAGGCACCACCACCATGCACTTGACAGCCATCATAACCAAAAATTTTGGTGTCATTTGAAACATTAGCGATGATATGTTGATAACTTGCGTCACCACCCTCATAAAGGCTAGAGCCTGTGCTATAACCCGTGCCACAAAAAAATCCAATGATATGTTTTGTCATATTTTTTTGAGTTTGGAAAAGGTGCCCTATATTTTAAACAACGTAACTTAGAATAATATTAAGTCGAATAAAAATGGCTCTTTTTTTATTTAGTAAATTTGCTCAGAATGCATGAATTTGCATTTTATTGTAAATATTTATCGCAAAATTGTTAAGATTATGTGTATAATGCAGCCAATCTTGATTAACGAAGTACTATCGTGATTGCCGTATTAGAAGCTTATCGTGCAGGCTTATTGCAGCGCCAACATTGGTTACGCAATATTATTTCAGGGGTTATTGTCGGCGTGGTGGCTTTGCCACTTGCTATGGCATTTGCTATCGCTTCTGGTGCAAAACCAGAACAAGGCCTTTATACTGCTATTGTTGCCGGCCTCTTGGTTTCCTTACTTGGTGGCAGTCGTTTGCAAATTGCAGGCCCTACTGGAGCCTTCATTGTTATTCTTTCAGGCATTACAGCAAAATATGGTATAGAGGGGTTGCAAATTGCAACCTTGATGGCTGGTGTTATCTTGCTTCTCTTAGGGTTAATACGTTTAGGTACAATCATTAAATTCATCCCTGATCCGGTTATTGTTGGATTTACGGCAGGCATTGCAGTCATTATCTGGGTTGGTCAGTGGAAGGATTTCTTCGGGTTACCAGCTGTTTCTGGCACTCATTTTCATGAAAAGCTGTGGCATCTTTTACAAGTTTTTCCTCAGCTTAACTTAACCACGACAGCACTCGCTCTCGTGTCTTTGTTAATTGTAAAATACTCATTTAAGTTGCCGGGGTTGAAACGCGTTCCAGGACCTTTAGTGGCATTGGTGGTTGCAACAAGTTTGCAAGCGATTTTCCATTTTGAAGGTGTGGCAACGATCGGCAGTACTTTTGGTGGTATTCCGCAAGGCTTACCTAGTTTTCATTGGCCTGAAATAACCTTTGCTCGTTTAAATGAATTAATGGGACCTGCTTTTGCTATTGCCATGTTGGGTGCTATTGAATCATTACTTTCTGCTGTAGTGGCTGATGGTATGGCAGGAACCCGTCATAATTCTAATCAGGAGTTAATTGGACAGGGAATTGCAAATATAGCAGCGCCACTATTTGGCGGCTTTGCGGCAACAGGTGCAATTGCCCGAACGGCCACCAATATTCGTAATGGCGGTAGTAGTCCTTTAGCTGGGATTGTACATACAATAACCCTATTAGTAATTATTATTTTCCTTGCACCACTAGCGGTTAATGTTCCTTTGGCTGCACTTGCGGCTATTTTATTCGTTGTTGCATGGAATATGAGTGAAGCACGTCATTTTGTAAAAATGATTAAGCGTGCTCCACGTGCTGATGTGGCGATTTTATTAACAACTTTTGTTTTAACCATTGGACTTGACCTGGTAATTGCCGTTTATGTAGGAGTCTTGTTGGCAATCTTACAATTTTTACGACGTATGGTTTCCAGTGTTGAAGTTCAAGCAATGAGTGACCAAGACTTGCAGCAGGAATTTAAGAATCAGGGATTAAATGTCTTGCCGAAAGATATTTTGGTTTATACAGTAGATGGTCCATTTTTCTTTGGTGCAGCCGAAAAGTTTGAACAGGCATTAGAAAATACTCATACTGAACCTAAAGCCTTAATTATTCGCCTTGGTTGGGTCCCTTTTATGGATATCACCGGCCTGCAAACTCTAGAGGAAGTGATTTCTAATTTGCGACAACGTCAGGTGCGCGTTTTGTTAACTGGAGCTACTTCTACGGTCCAAAGCAAGTTTGAAAAAGCAGGTATTATTACCTTGGTCGGTAAGGAGAATATTGTGCCTGAATTTTCCCAGGCTCTTAAGCTCTGTTCCCAACTATTACCACCCGCTGTCATATCACTTGAACCGAATCCCCAGGGACTTGGTTAAAAAGTTGGTTTAAATTAATGGCTAAAGCTTTTTGCAGTTCAATATCTGTTTTGTCGAGCACATTGCGCCAGGGAGCGGCATGAATCGATTCTTCTCTTTCTAATTCAGAATGTGTTGGTAAACGATAAGGTAAATGTTGAGTTAGCCAGTATAGGCTAACTTGATTTAAGTCACGACTTAACATTAATTCGTCTGCCTCAGTGTTATGAATAAGCTCCAGGCGTATTAATTCATTAATCATGTCATCAACGTTCACGGCAAAGGGCTGTGTACTGGCCGAAATTAATGCTTCTCTTGTTAAACCGCGTCCTGCTTTTTGCGCTAGCCAAAGTTTATACAACCAAAGTAGGGCATGAGAAAAACCTTCAATCGGTATTCCTGGACGCCGTTTATAATGGACTGAAAGAGCATAACTTATTTCCGCACCAAGAAGGGTAATCACCCAAACCCAATAAACCCAAACGAAAAAAATGGGCACGGTTGCGAAAGCACCATACAATAATTGGTAAGTGTTATATTGGGCCAAATAATAGGCAAAAGCTTGTTTTGCAGACTCAAATAAAATGGCAGCGACCACGGCACCCCATAAACCATGAAGAATTTTAACTGGGCAATTAGGTACCACGACATATAAAAAGGTGAACCCCACAAGAGATAACAAAAATGGAATACTATTGAGAAGAATTAAAGGGGCATGATATCCGCGAATGAAAGGTATTGATAAAATATAAGAACTTACGACGAGGCTTAAGCCCAGGAGTATTGGTGCTAATGATAAAATCGCCCAATAAAGTAAGAAGGCTGAAACTCCTTTTCTGGCGGTATGGGCTTTCCAAATTCTATTCATGGCTTTTTCTATGGTTACCATAACCAATAAGGCGGTTACAAATAAAAACACCACTCCCCAAATTGATAATTTTGAAACTTGCGCTGAGAATTGTTGCAAATAATCCTGAATAATTTTTCCTGTTGCTGGAACAAAATTATCAAAGATAAAATCTTGGATGGGACCTGATAAATTCTGGAATACCGGGAATGAGGATAGCAGCGCAAGACCGACGCTCATTAAAGGCACTACTGCAAGAAGACTCGTGAAGGCCAGCGCTGAGGCTCTGTAGGTACAATCGTCTTTAATAAAGTGTTCTATTACAAACAAAATAAAGCGTTTTGCTTCCTGAAATTTTATGAAGCTTTTATTTTTCAAATCCTTGAAAAAGTTAGCTAATTGCATCCTCAATCTCGTTGCTAAATTATTTTGCTGTTCAATAGTTGGGCGTGTCCTCATTGAGAATCCGTCCCGGATTTCATAGTGATTCAAAATCTATTGCATAACATAAGCCAGAATAGCTAAGTTATAAAAGAGATCCTATATTTTTTTACTAAAACCCCCGAAATTCTTTGGTATGCAGATTCAAAAAATCATTGTTTTATTTCTTTTTAACAGAGTAATCATTGATTTATTAAAAATTTTAAAGGATTCTTAGCCAAATTGGTGCTTAAGGAACGCAAAATGCTCACCCTCTATCATAATCCGCGCTGCTCCAAATCACGCGCTTGTTTACAATTGCTTCAGGAGGCTTCTATTCCAGTAGAGGTTGTTGATTATATACGTCAAGGACTATCGTATGACGCATTACAAATGTTTAGCGCAAAATTAGGTTTGTCAGAAATTGTTCGCCAAAATGAAACATTCTACAAGGAATTAAATTTAGCAACAGCAGATGAGAAAACAATTTTACAAGCGATTATTACTCACCCGCAGCTTTTGCAAAGACCAATTGCTGTCTTAGGAGAACAGGTTCTTCTTGCTCGTCCACCTGAAAAAATATGGGAGCTGATTAATGGCTAAACCTTATATTCTTGTCCTTTATTATTCTCGCTATGGTGCAACAGCTCAGCTTGCCCAATATATAGCTCGAGGTGTTGAAAGTATTGATGGCCTTGAAGCAAGATTGCGGACAGTACCCCCGGTTTCTGCAACCTGTGAAGCCGTGGACAAGACGGTGCCAGATAGTGGTGCGCCTTATGTAAGCTTGGATGATCTTCGTGATTGTCAGGGACTGGCATTGGGAAGTCCAACTCGTTTTGGCAATATGGCCTCACCACTTAAATATTTTTTAGATACGACAACCCCTTTATGGCTTGCTGGTGATTTGGTCGATAAACCTGCCTGCGTTTTTTCTTCCTCAGCATCTATGCATGGTGGTCAAGAAACAACACTAACAAGCATGATGTTGCCCTTGCTTCATCATGGCATGATGATTATTGGTTTACCTTACACAGAACCTACTCTTAGCACAACACAAACAGGTGGTACGCCTTATGGTGTAACACACGTTGCAGGTACTTCCAGTAACAATCCTCTTAGCCAGGATGAAATGGTTCTTGCAAAGCAATTGGGGAGAAGGCTTGGTAAAATTGCGAAACAACTTGTTTTATAATGTATAGGTGAAAGCTGTGAAGGTAATTACTTTTAATGCAAATGGGGTGCGAGCTGCTGCTCGTAATGGGTTTTATGATTGGTTGGCTACTCAAGATGTCGATTTTGTTTGTATACAGGAAACAAAAGCACAGATGAGTGAGTCTTCAGAACTCCCTTACTGTCCCCAAGGTTATTATTGCCAATATTACGATGCACAAAAAAAAGGTTACAGCGGTGTGGCAATCTATGCGCGACATAAACCACTGAAAGTTGTAAAAGGGCTGGGTTTTGACTATTGTGACAATGAGGGGCGTTATCTGCAATTTGATTATCCAAAATTGAGTATCGTTTCTCTTTATCTACCTTCTGGTACCAGTGGCGAAATTCGTCAGGCTGTAAAATACGATTTTTTAGAGCGTTTTGCTAAGCACTTGATCAATTTAAAAAAAGAAGGGCGGGAGCTAATTCTTTGTGGGGATTACAATATTGCTCATAAAAAAGTTGATTTAAAAAATTGGCGTGGCAATCAAAAAAACTCAGGATTTTTGCCAGAAGAAAGGGCATGGATGGACGAACTCTTTGGTGCAATGGGTTTTATTGATGCTTTTCGCGTAGTAAATCAACAAGAAGAACAATATACGTGGTGGTCTTATCGCAGCCCCACAGCAAGAGAGAAAAATGTTGGTTGGAGAATTGATTATCAGGTCATTACACCAGGTTTAACAAATAGTGTGGCAAATGCCACCGTGTTTCGTGATGTACGTTGGTCTGATCATGCACCATTAATGATTGAATATACGGGGGATTGGTATGCTTAAGCTCGCGAGTTGGAATGTAAATTCTATTAAAATACGGCTTGAGCATGTATTAAATTGGTTGAGGTCGACAGATATTGATATTTTAGCGATACAGGAAACAAAACTTGTCGATGAACTCTTTCCTACTAATATATTTGCAGAGCTGGGTTATCACGTCATCTTCGCCGGACAAAAAACTTATAACGGTGTGGCAATTATAAGCCGTCAACCAATCACCGACATAGTGACTGATATCCCCGATTTTGTTGATCCACAGCGTCGAGTATTAGCGGCAACAATCGGTGATTTGCGCCTTATCAATCTTTATGTACCAAATGGTTCGGAATTAACTTCTGAAAAATATACTTATAAATTGGCATGGTTAGAAAAAACAGTTGCCTTTATTAAGCAACAATTATTGTTATACCCTAAGCTTGCGGTGGTTGGAGATTTTAATATTGCTCCTGATGACAGGGATGTTCACGACCCTTTGGAATGGCAAAATTGCGTTATGGTTAGTCCCGCTGAGCGTCAGGCATTTGCAGATATACTCGCCCTCGGATTAAGCGATACCTTTCGAAATTTTCCTCAAGAAGAACAGTCATTTAGTTGGTGGGATTACCGTGCCGGTGCTTTTCGTCGTAATCGTGGATTACGTATAGATCATATTTTGTTGAGTAATGAATTAAATAGTTTATGTACTTCTTCAAAAATTGATAAGATACCTCGTAAATGGGAGCGGCCTTCCGACCATGCACCAGTATGGGTAGAGATTTGTAACTCCTAAGTGTCAGATTTTAATCAAATGGAAAAACAATTAAGGATGAAACATGCATAAATCGATTGCCAGAGGTTTTTTAGCAACCCTGTATCTCTTTGTTGCTTTAAGCGCATATGCTGAAACAGCCGAAGAAGTTTTAACAATGGGTAAAACAACGTCAGCAACTACCCAACAAGCAATGACACCACAAGATGCTTTGAATCGCTTAAAGGAAGGCAATCAGCGCTTTTTGACGAATACCATGAAGCAACGAGATTATTTAGGTCAGGCAAAGCGTTCTTCTTATGGTCAATTTCCTTGGGCTGTGGTTCTTAACTGTATGGATTCGCGTTCTGTGCCTGAATTGATTTTTGATCAAGGCCTTGCCGATTTGTTTATTTTACGTGTTGCTGGCAACATTTTGAATGACGATATCTTAGGGAGTATGGAGTATGCGACCAAAGCAGTCGGTTCACGTTTGATTGTTGTTTTAGGCCATACTTCTTGTGGTGCTGTAGCGGGGGCTTGTGAAGATGTAAGCCTTGGCCATCTTGATCATGTTCTTGATAAGATTAAACCGGTTGTGCAACCCACCAAGCAGGAGATTGGTTTAAAAGATTGCACCAAACCAGAGTTAGTTAATGCGATTGCTAAAAACAATGCACTAAATGTGGCACGACAAATTCTTGAGAAAAGTCCAATTATCAGTGCTCTGGTAGCCAAAGGACAAATTGGCATTGTTGCAGGCGTGCATGATCTAAAAACCGGTAAAGTAACTTTTTTTCAAGAAGGACGGCTTTTACCACAGCAGAAAAATTGATCTATAATTGAAATTCTGATAATGTTGCGCGTCTTATATTGAGAGCATGGTGCCCGACAAGGTTCAGGTGGCGATGCTCGTTTTTGAAAAGAGAGTAGTATTATGAAAGCGTCTATTCATCCAGAGTATAAAGTTATTAATGTAACCTGCAGTTGTGGAGAGTCTTTCGAAACTCGTTCAACTCGTACTCAAGATCTTAACATTGAAGTTTGTGCAAAATGCCATCCATTCTATACTGGAAAGCAAAAATTGGTTGATACCGGTGGTCGAGTACAAAAATTCCGTGATCGTTATAATTTAAAAAAGACAAATAAGGAATAAATAATTATCCATTTTGTTTCATTATTGTAAAAAATGAGAGGGCGCAGCAAATATGCGCCTTTTTTTTGCAAAATGACTGTTCATCGGTAACATTTTTCTATATGATTTTTCGCCGGGCATCCGAAAAGAGAGAATACTTTGGCTAAAGATGTATTAAAAGAACGCGCGTTGGAATACCATGAATTTCCGACACCTGGGAAATTGGCTGTTCACGTCACTAAATCAACAAATTCGCAAGATGATTTGTCGCTTGCCTATACACCCGGTGTGGCCGAGCCCGTACTTGCTATTGCTGAAAATCCAGAAGATGCATTTCGTTATACTGCAAAAGGGAACTTAGTGGCTGTGATGACTAATGGCACAGCTGTTCTTGGTTTGGGTGATGTTGGTGCCTTAGCCAGCAAACCTGTTATGGAAGGTAAAGCCGTTCTATTTAAGCGTTTTGCGGATATTGACGTTTTCGATATTGAGGTGGATGCCGAAGATTCTCAAGCATTTATTGCTACTGCAAAGCGAATAGCACCAACTTTTGGTGGTATTAATTTAGAGGATATTAAAGCCCCAGAGTGTTTTGAAATCGAACAATCTTTGATTGAACAATTAAATATTCCAGTTTTTCATGATGATCAGCATGGTACTGCTATCGTTGTTGCTGCTGGTTTGCTTAATGCACTTGAGTTACAGAAAAAGCAACTTTCAGAAGTTAATATTGTTTGCATCGGCGCGGGAGCCGCAGGAATAGCTTCAATGCGCCTTTTAGTAGCATTGGGAGCAGATAAGCAAAAGATGCTTCTTTTGGATAGCAAAGGTGTTATCCATTCTGGTCGAGAAGATCTTAACCCTTATAAATTTGCATTTGCACGAAAGACAGATAGACGAACCCTGGCAGATGCGCTCAAAGATGCTGATGTTTTTATTGGTGTTGCTAAACCTAATTTATTGGATGCCGAACTTTTGCAATTAATGGCACCTCAACCAGTTATTTTTGCATTATCAAACCCTGATCCGGAAATACGTCCGGAAGTTGCTCATCAAGTTCGCGATGACTTAATTATTGCTACTGGTCGCAGTGATTATCCAAATCAGGTCAATAATGTTCTTTGTTTTCCCTATATCTTCCGCGGAGCGCTAGATGTTCGTGCTACGTGCATCAATCAATCAATGCAGATTGCTGCAGTTGAAGCGATCCGCCAGCTGGTTCAAGAGCCAGTTCCTCAAATTGTAAAGGACAATTATCCTGGTGTAACTAACTGGGAATTTGGCCCGCACTACATCATCCCCAAACCCATTGATCCCCGTCTAAAGGAACGGGTAGCACTTGCTGTCGCTAAAGCGGCTATTGCAAGTGGTGTCAGCCGAGTTGAACTCTCTAAAGTATATTAAGTTTTCAAGAACTCGTGCTTAACCAAAAAAGAATGAAGGAGCTCATTTTGCGTAGTAAGAATGATAATAAATACATGTTTTTAGCCTGGTTAATTTGTGGCTTAGGTGCAGTGTATTATAGTTACGAATATTTTTTGCGAATTTCTCCCAGTGTGATGGAACATGCACTTCGAGATCATTTTAATTTGTCAGCAACAGGATTTGGCTTGCTTTCTGCGTTTTATTACTACGCATATGTGCCACTGCAACTCCCAGTCGGAGTTCTTTTAGATCGATATGGTCCTAGACTGTTAATAACGCTTGCTTGCCTTGTTTGCGTTATTGGAACCTTCATTTTTGCAGGCACTACTGTATTTTGGGTCGCAGCAACCGGCCGATTTTTAGTAGGCTTTGGTTCGGCTTTTGCTTTCGTAGGCGTATTAAAACTAGCTACTATTTGGTTACCTGAAGATAAACTTGCCATGGTTTCGGGTATGGCCGCAGCGCTAGGGACCATAGGGGCAATGATTGGCGATAATTTGTTAGGTAACCTGGTGATGAACATTGGCTGGCGTGAAACAGTCAATCTAACAGCCTATGCTGGAATTATTCTGGCTGTAATATTGTGGTTTGGTATAAGAGACAAAAAAGGCCATCAACGCCAAAGTGGTACGGTCGATAATTTCAAAAAAAGCATGATTGATCTTGGAATTATTGCTCGTAACAAGCAGATTTGGATCAATGGTATGTTTGGTTGTCTGGTTTATTTACCGACTACGGTATTTGCAGAATTGTGGGGCATCCCTTACTTAAAGCATGCACACAATTTGACGCAAGAAAATGCCGATTTTGCAAACTCCCTATTATTCCTCGGTTTTACAATAGGCGCCCCTTTGATGGGTTATATTTCAGATAAATTGAAGCGTCGTAAAGCACCTATGTTATTTGGGGCAACAGGTGCTGGAATCGTGATGATGATCGTTCTTTACTTACCGGGGCTAACAGGATCACATATTAATATACTAATGTTTGCCTTGGGCTTGCTCTATAGTGCTCAATGTATCGTTTTTGCTGTAGGTCGGGAACTTAGCCCTAATGAGGCTGCTGGAACGGCGATGGCAATGACAAACATGATCGTGATGCTTGGTGCTATGTTTTTACAACCTTTGGTTGGACGTTTATTGGATTTAAGTCTATCAACTCATCTAGCTAATGTTCCTTTGCAAGATATTCCTGTTGATAAATTACAACAAATGTATACAGCTGATGACTATCAATTCGCATTATCAATAATTCCTATAGGAATTATTATTGCTGCTATATTAACCTTCTTCTTAAAAGAAACTTATGCTAATGCAGATAACTAATACTTCTATAGGTAGAAAACAAGCACTACTAGGCAGTTTAATCTGCGCTGTTGGTGCTTTTTTCTATTGTTATGAATTCGTCTTAAGAATTATTCCTGGTGCACTACAAAGTGAATTAAGTGCTGCTTTTGGCCATATTTCGGCAACTACATTTGGTCAATTGTCTGCTCTTTATTATTTTGCCTATTCACCAATGCAATTGCCCGTAGGTATGTTGATGGATCGTTACGGACCAAGACGGTTACTGACTTTTGCTTGTCTTTGCTGCGCGCTTGGCTCATGGATGTTTACCATTACCTCATCGATGTTTATCGCTGGTAGCGGTCGATTCTTAGTAGGCTTTGGTTCTTCTTTTGCTTTCGTAGGTGTCTTATCTTTAGCAATGCATTGGTTACCACGGCGATATTTTTCGCTTGTTGCCGGCTTGATTACGACATTAGGCATGCTTGGTCTTGTGTATGGTGAAGTAAAAATTACCGATATGGCAATGACGATGGGATGGCATCATGTTCTCAATATGATGGTGATTATTGGCGGTGTATTAACCGTAGTAACGTTCTTTGTTGTTCGTGATGGGCCTGAGGGGCACTTATCTCATAAATATGCATTGCCGGAATTTTTTGCTAATGTTTGGTCTGTGTTAACCTCGCCGCAGGTTTGGTTAATTGGTTTTGTGGGCGCATGCTTATACACATCCTTGTCAGTGTTCGGTGAGTTATGGGGTAAAAGCTATTTGGAGCAAGCTCATCATCTTACCAAATCTGAAGCTGCAAGAACTGTTTCCGCAATGTTTTTAGGCTGGGCCGTTGGGGCTCCTGTGGCTGGGTATTTATCTGACTACAGCGGTCGCCGCGTTCTTCCTCTGACCATTGGAGCCGCTTTAGCTTTAGTTTGTATCAGCATTGTTCTCTATTATCCAGGCATATCCTATTTTTGGCTAAATGTATTGCTCTTTCTATATGGAGCTTTTAGTGCTACAGAAATTATTGTGTTTATTATGGGTAAAGAAAATAGCGGGGCTAAATTGTCCGGGACGGTTTTCGCTGCTGTAAACATGATAGTCACCTTAGGAGGTGTTGTTTTTCAACCATTGGTAGGAAAACTTCTTGATACATTTGGCGATAGTGGCGTTATTGCTGGGGAGCACATCTATACAGTTGTTGATTACCAAATTGCATTGTCAGTGCTACCTATTTCTCTATTGCTAGTTATGATTCTGGCCTTCTTTATGAAGGACGCTAAATCAATGGCGCATTAAGCATTATTCAAATCTCTAATATGGCCGATAGCCGAAATAAAAGTTATCGGCATCTTAAATCCTACTAAAACGATTCTAAGTTATAGACTTCTTTGAGGTGTCGTTACCTAATGGCTAAATATGGCGACCAATTCTTGCGCTGCTTGTCGCTTTGAGGCGCGACAACTGATAAGCCGACTAACAGGAAAAGATATAATTTTACTATGACGGTAATGGTGTCGTGTAAAAGCTGTATCATGATTGGAAATGATAACGGTGATACCACGCGCAGCACTTTCTCTGGCAAGCTGAGCTAAATCAATCTGATCGATTTCCTTAAATTTCTTATTTGTATACGACGCAAAATTGGCACTGGCCGATAAAGGTACATAGGGTGGATCACAATAAATTAAATCCCCTTCCTGTGCCTGACAAAAGGTTTGGCGAAAATCGCCTAAACAAAATTCAGCCTTGACACTTTTTCGATAAAAATAGGTCATTTCTGCGCGAGGGAAATAAGGTTTGTTATAACGACCAAAGGGCACGTTATATATTCCTTGTTGATTATACCGACATAGACCATTGTAGCCGTGTCTATTTAAATAGAGAAATAGAGCTGCCTTATAGCGTAAATCATTGCTTTGGTTAAACTCTTTACGAAACTGATAATATTTTTCTTCGCAATTGTTAACAATAGAAAAAAATTGCGCGCAATACTCAATAAATTCAAGCCCCTCTTGTTGCAAGAATTTAAACAACATCACCAAGTCATTATTTTCCTCAGCTAATAAATAACTGGGGTAATCAGAGTTGATGAAAATAGCACCAGAACCTGTAAATGGTTCAATAAGTCGCTTGGCAGGGGGTAACGAGCTTAATATGGTCTCAATACAACGATATTTATTTCCTGCCCATTTAAGAAAAGGTTTTGTTTTATTCATACAAAAAACATTCATTAATCCGACAGCAGTATTACTCAATATTGTGCAAATGAACAGAGCTTTAATCATCTATTTCATGGCCTTAATTTTTAAGGTTGACGCTCCCTGGTGCTCTGGTTATGATGCAGACAATCAAAATAGACGTTGGATTAAGTAACGTGGACGAACTTAGCGAATTACTTAGACCTTCTTGGGGTTCTGAGCAATGGATTTTAGAGGGTTGGAACCAGATTACTCCCGAGGAAAAGGCTCTTATAAAACGTCGTATGGACGAATTATTTAAAAACGGACTGCCTTTTGATTTAAAACATGAAAAAATTCTTTACATTTATACATTTTCCATGCTTGCTCAGCTGGAAGTGTTAGCGATTCAAGTTCCGCTAAAATTTGAAGCTAAAATGTCTTCTCCAGAACATCGAAAGCTTATGCGCACGCAATTACTGGATGAAATTTTTCATGGCATGGTTTTTACCAAAATCGTATATTTACTTTGCGCTCCTCATGCATTGCCTCCAGATTATAATGATGAAATAGAAATTTTATGCGATTTTATTCGTAATGAAGATTGCCCCAAAATTGCTGTCGTCTTGTTAAATTTAATAGGCGAAGGCTGGATAGAAGAAATCTTCAAAAGTCTGCAACGAGCTAATATTGCACCTGAAGTATTTACTACCATTATCGAGGATGAACATCGCCATGTCTGTGAAGCTGATTTATACAGAGATATTGGTTTGCCAGATATGGCACTTGTACGCCGTAAGCTTGATTTTCTTGAAAAACAATTAATTACGAATATCTTTCTACAATATAAGTACATGTTTTCTATTTCTGCTCTTTTAGGTGTGGATGGTGTTCTTGAATTTTTACGTAATTTACACAAAAAACATTCAGAACAACTGGCCAAAATCAATTTGGAGCCAAATGAAGATTGGGTATTCCTAACGAAAATGTGGGAGGAAATTCTTCCCAAGGTTCAGGAATATACTCAAAATTGTTACGAAGTTGAGATGACGCCTATTCGTAAAGTGTTCATGACACAATGGGAAAATCCAAGTGATCCTACAATGGTAGGCGAATTTAATATCAACGTCAGTTGTATTGATTTTTTTAACAAGAAATTTCCCCCTGAAACCTTAACTACATTGATGCTGCAAACGATTAGCAAAGGCATGATTGAGAATGTTTCATGGCGCTCATTTTTAAGTCATGGAAAAATGTATCAAAGTAAAGAAGCCTATGTAGGACTAATAGTAAGATTACCCGACTGCGACGATCATATGGGGACTATAGTATTTGAAAACTGCCATACAGTTACAGTTCAACAGTTGGCGGTTAATATTCGAAATATCTTACAAATGATGGTTTATTGCTTTAGAAAACGAGAACAGCTAGAGAAAGAATATCCTTTTTTGAAGAATATTGTTGAAAAAGGGCTCTATGAGTATAGAAATGGTTTTTATCCCTATCCTATTCCTGGTAATGCAGTCGTATCATTAAGTAATATCGGCTTTTTTGGGTATACAGGCACAAAGTCCCCCCTGCGTGTTAATGAGGCCATGAAATACACTATTTTGGAGATTGAGCGTAAGCCTGTATGGAATAAGGAAAAACAAATTTTTGAACCACAGGACATGCTTCCAGTCTCAATTAGCGCCGACCACCGGATATTTGACGGGAATTCACCAGTACCAAGATTAATACAAAAGTATTTTGACGAAATGTTTACAAAAATGATGGATGAATATTCGCTCACTCCGAGTGCTCCGCGTAATCCGGATAAGAAATTTATAAAATTGTGTGAACAGTTGATAGCCAATAATTTAGAGCTGGGATATAAATCATTACTTGCACTTCAGACCTACTGGATGGATCCAATGAAATTCGAACATCTATTAGACAGTAATTTTGCAAAAAAGATGTTGGCTCATTTTAAATGGCAGGAGATAGTTAAAGATTAACGCGGATAACCCGCGTTAACATTTTATTTAGAAGGCTAGAGCAAGTAAACCTACAGCTATCAAAGCAACGAACCCCAAACTCAAATTCCCTCCAGGAACCAATATTATTCCCCCATTCGGATCAAGAGTGCGAGCTCGCCAAGTCATGATAGCGGGTAATAGAAGGAGTAAGATAACGCAACATATGCCTGCATAACCTAAAGCATGTAAATAAATGCCTGGATTTACCAGAACTACAATTAATGGAGGTACAAAAGTTAGCGCTAAAGTCCATTTACCTTGAACCCCCGATTTTTTTAAAGATAAGCCGTCTGCCAAAAAGTCAAATAAACCAATTGAAACACCTAAAAAAGCAGTAACCATACAGATAGAGGTAAAAAAGCCAAAAAAGCCTGTTATCCATTGACTATTCACGGCACCAGATAAAGCATCGGTTAAACCGCTGGTTGCATGTTCATTAGTCATCAGAGCGACTAGACCAGCATTTCCATCTCGTTGAACCACGCCCATGATGACTGCATCCCAAAGGATATAGCAGGTTAATGGGATTAATGAGCCCAATAAAATAACTTTTCGCAATGATTTAACATCGTCATTAAAATATTCACGCAAACTGGGAACAATGGATGCAAAGCCAAAAGAAGTGACCAAAATCATTAAACTACCTGTAATCGCTCTTAATGAGCCACCACTTAAACTACTTGGGTTGACATGTGGACTAATGATGATGACTAATAAGATATAAACACCAAGTTTGCCAAACATAAGTCCACGATTGACGTAATCAACGGCACGAATTCCTGCATAAACAACAAGACTAAAAATAACAGTAAAAATAAGAGAGGTTAACCAATTAGGCAAATCAATATGTACTTTTGCCAAAATGCTACCCAAGACATCGCTCCCGCCGGAAATGTAGGCGGCCAGTAAAGTATAGAGCAGGAAAAGGTACGTAATCCAGGCAACAACCTGTCCTGGAACGCCTAGGGTAGATTTGGCCATGGAAACCATATTGCTTCCGGAGGGTAGACGCAAGTTAACCTCCAGGATAAGCAAGGCGCCTACTGTCATGATGAGCCAACACATGATTAGGAAAAAAACCGAGTTAGTAAATCCTACTTCCGCGGTTGACACTGGCAAGGCAAGCATCCCGCCGCCAATTGAGGTGCCAACAATTAATAAGATACCACCAATGAATTTCGAGTTAGCCACAATTACATCCATTTGTGAAAAAATTAAACAATATGATAAATTACAATGCTATCAGTTGTCAATAACATCGTAAAGCCCCGAATTAGAATACACAGTTAACCAATTAATTGCCAACCTGTATTTATCAACAACGCAATGGAAAAAACAATGACTAACCATTGTGAAAATTTGCCTCCTGGAACCTGGTATGGGGAAGAAAATTTTTTCCTTCCCATGAGTGTCATTAAGGCCGGTAGTAGCAATAACAAGATTACACAAAAAATACCAGCATAATTTAATGCATGAATGTAAGCACCAGGATAATAAATCACAATAAGAAGAGGAGGGAGAAATGTTAATAGGAATAATCCTAGTCCTTGATACCCTTTTTGTACCATGTTTAGTCCATCTGCTAAGAAACTAATCAGACATAAGGAAACCCCTAAAAATGCGGTAAGCATACAAATGGAGGTAAAGAAATTAAAAAGAGAACTAATCAGGGTACTGTTTACTGTGTGTGAGAGATTGGCTGCCAAAGCGCTGGTTGTATGTTCGTCATGCATCAGAGCAGCCAATCCAAATTGGCCTTCACCAGGTAATGTTCCTATGATGACCGCATCCCAAGCCAAATAACAAAGTAGAGGAATCAGAGAGCCTATCAGGACAACTTTTTTTAGTGTTTTAATATCGTCATTAAAATAATCTCGTAGATTAGGGACGATGATTGCAAAACCAAATGAGGTAATTAAAATCATCACGGTTCCCGCGATAAATCGATAATCACCGCCTTGATAGTTTTGGAAATTCACATGGGGTGCTATTAAGACAACCAAAATAAAATAAGCTGCTAATTTTCCAAACATTAAAGCTCGATTCAGCAAATCTACCCGACGGATTCCGCCGTAGACGACTAAACCGAAGACGAGCGTAAAGAGGAGACTGGCTTCCCATTCATTCAATGAAATACCTATTCGTGTAAACAAACTGCCAAAAACATCCGCGCCACCCGAGATATAAGCTGAAAGTAATGTATAGAGCAAAAAGAGATAACTTAACCAGGCGGTGAGAAGTCCAGGTCCCCCAAGGGTAGAGGCTGCCATAGAAACCATGTGTTTTCCTGGGGGAAGATACAGATTTGCTTCCAGAATAAATAGGGCTCCCAAGGTCATGATTGCCCAGCAAATCAATAAAAAAATAGAAGATTGCCAAAAGCCAGTGGCTGAATTTGCAACAGGTAATGCAAGCATACCTCCACCAATAGAGGTTCCTACAATCAAAAGAATGCCACCAATAAATCTGGATTTCATATACACCTACCAGTTTGAAGAGTTTTAAAACAATTATTTTATATAGCCAGTAAAAGGTACCGCTTGAGATGTCTGTGACGGACAGCTATAGAAAACTTGAATTTCCAGGCGGCGATTTTGAGCGCTGCCATGGATAAGTTGGTTATCAGAAACGGGATTTTTATCGCCATAACCTTCAGCGTTTAATCGCTGAGCTGGAATGTCATTAGCCCACAAAAATGTTAGCATGGCTTCTGCTTGGGCTTGTGTCAGTTTTTGTTTATGTTCACGAGAGCCCACATCATTGGTAAATCCTGCTACATAAATAGAACAACAGGGTGGGAAGGTTTTTATCAATTTAATTAATAAAGCTAAACCAGGAAAGCAAAGTTCATTTAGGCGAGGACTATTAAACATGAAATAACGATCGGTAGGTATGACAAAAGTGACGGTATCTCCATATTGGATATACTCGATTTCATGTCGTCTAATCTGTTTAATGAGTTGACTCTTGCTATCTTTCCAAGCGCCTGTACCTGCACCAATTGCCGTACCAACCAATGTACCAGCAATCACCGGGCCACCTGCAGCAGCCATGGCTGCTGTACCAACGACGGTTCCTGGGGGTGTTGTGACATAAACACGACGATAAGGCTTAAAATTGTTATAAGGAGGGTGATATTTGTAGCAACTACTTAATGCTAAAGATATTAAGCTCATGAACACGAAAGGCTTCATGGCACGCTGGTATAACATTCCCACTCCTTATGCAGATGAATTTTTTCATTATTAAGCATCCACCTTTATTTCGCAATCAACACTTAAAGGAATTGAAGAATAAAAGCAAAATAGTTGCTGAAAACTCTACGCAAGTGACTTTTGATTAGCTATAGTGAATGAACAAAATAATAATAAGCTTTGGATATGATTAAGAAAACCTCTTCTTTATCGTTAGCGCTTGGAGCATTAGGTGTTGTTTATGGCGATATTGGAACCAGTCCCCTATATGCGGTTCGAGAAACGCTAAGTGGGCTTCCCATTAATGCTGTTGATGTCTATGGAATATTGTCGCTTATTTTATGGTCATTAATTATCATTATTTCAGTTAAATATCTTATTTTTGTTTTTCGCGCTGATAATGAAGGCGAAGGCGGAATTCTTGCGTTATTAGCATTATTAAAGCAAAAAAAGACAAAGCACGAGCATTTATTTTATTTACTCTCTATTTTTGGCGCTGGGCTTATTATCGGCGATGGCATGTTAACTCCCGCTATCTCGGTTACTTCAGCAGTTGAAGGGTTAAAAATTGTTTCTTCAAGTTTTGATGATTGGATTATTCCGCTTGCATGCGTGATTTTGATACTCTTATTTATTATGCAATCAAAAGGAACAGGAAAAATTGGCGCCGCCTTTGGTCCTATTCTGCTAATGTGGTTTATTACTATTGGTATTCTAGGTTTTATACAAATCATCAAGAACCCAGCAATTTTACAAGCAATCAATCCTTATTATGCTTGGGAATTTTTATATACCCAGGGACTTAGAGGTTATTTTTTACTAGGTGGTGTATTCCTCGCAATCACAGGGGGTGAAGCTCTATATGCCGATATTGGTCATTTTGGTAAGAATGCTATTCGCTATAGTTGGTTTTTTGTAGCCTTGCCCAGTTTAACACTTAATTATTACGGTCAGGGAGCAAATTTATTGCTTCATCCGGAGTCTATAGAAAATCCATTTTATTTTCTTGCGCCCGATTGGTTTTTTATTCCTTTATTAATTTTATCAACCGCTGCCACGGTCATTGCGTCGCAAGCAGTTATTTCAGCAACATTCTCTATTACCAAGCAAGCAGTTTTATTGGGACTTTATCCAAGATTGCCAATTATTCAAACATCAAAAGAACATGCCGGACAAATTTACATTCCCCAAGTCAACTTTTTCCTCCTTATTGGAACGCTGATTCTTATTTTTACTTTCAAAAGTTCAAGTGGTATGGCGCATGCCTACGGAATAGCAGTTAATCTGGATATGTTACTGGTTAGTACGATGGTTGCCTATGCTGCAAGGAAAGTGTGGAATTGGTCACTATTACATGTGTTTTCCATATTTAGTGTTTTTATTTTTATTGATCTCGCGTTTTTAGGAGCTAATTCTCATAAATTTTTAACGGGTGGTTGGGTTCCGGTATTATTTGCCTTGGTTGTTGCTGTAGTAATGTTCACCTGGAACAATGGAATGGAGTTTTTGCGTAAGAATTTTTATATGCAAAAAGAAGATATCACCAGAATCATTAAGCAATTGCGTTATAAATCACTTAATCAATTACCGGGTGTTACAGGTATTTTTATTACGGATACTTATGATCAAAGTGGTGGCAGTTTTCTACATTTTTTAAAATTAAGTTTAGCGGTTCCGGAAAATATTCTCATAGTAAACTATATCGTGGAAAATCGGCCTCATATATACGGTAATCATCGCTATGAATTCAATCAGTTAGCTTCTAAAATCTGCCAGCTAACATTACATTATGGCTTTATGGATACCGTTTCAATTCCTGATGCTTTGCAAAAACTGAATGAGAAAAAGCTGCTTGCTTTTGAGGTGAATGTAGAGGGAGCCACCTATTTAGTAGAAATACCTAATGTCATGGCTTCTAAGGCGAAGAAAACATTGACATTCCATTGGCAAGAAAAGTTATTTGCTTTCCTTATTCGCAATTATTCTGCGAACTTAAATATAGAATTTTATAAGTTACCCTATAACCGCACAATTGCTATTGGAACGTATTGTATAATTTAGCCAACATGAAATGATGCTGGCTAAACTATCTAATGACTTTCTGCAGCACTACAGCCATTGGGCAAAGGATTTTGAGGGACTATTACTTGCACATTGATCCCTTTAATAGTAGGGCTGGTTCTTGCTTCTTGCAGATACTCAATTAAAGGAACATCCACCACGCGACCATGAATTGAAGAAGCTTCTCTAAAGAAAAGAACGCCATTTTTCCAAAAAGCGAAGCCTAGATGAGAGACATTCAAATTAGTACCAATCGCTTCTCGTAATTCCCAGTTAGGCCGCACTATTTCAATAATTGAAGCGTTGGGAATTTGCGAAAATAAATATTGATTAGCCTTTCCTTCCGCGTCAAATAAAGCAGTTAGCGGGATATACGGTAATTTTGATAGAATCTGAGGTAGTTTACTGCCTCGATTTTTTAAATCGGCTAACCGCTGTAATTGTTCTTGTTCATTTTGAGGATATAAACGTATATTTTTGAGATTAAGATGCTGATACCAAGATGGTTTATCAATCAAAGCTGTAGCAATTTGGGCAACAGGCTGATTGTTAGCATCCTTAAAATTTTCCGTAATGTCTTTGACAAAGCCTTGTTGTTGATTGTTTTGATTCCAATCAAGCGAAGTAAAATGATTACGGTTGATATAGGCAACACGACCTTTTTCATAACGAATTTTACACAGACATTGCTTAAAATCAGTGGTGTTACTAGCAAGTGCTAGCGCTAAGACGGTTGTTACATAAGTATCACAGTCAAACGCATCGATGCGATAGCGAGGCGCTTGGTCGAAACGCGCTTTAGCTCCCTCTCCTAAAGCCCCTAGCAAATATTCTGTTCCTAAAAATTGGGCGCTTATGGTTTCAAGCCGGGCGGCCATATCAAATTTCGGTATGTTATTCAAGTTGTGGTATAGTTCGTTAATGATTGCGTTGGCTTGTTCCTGTTTGGGATGAACCTGGGCGCTTGTCTTGAAAGATAAAAGGGCAAAACAACTAAGAAAAATAATCTGAGGGAATAATTTTACGCGGTGATAAAACACATCCATAGTTTTCTTCCATTTATCAAAAAGGACATATTTTAACCTATTTAAGGTTGGGGAACAACAATGCTAAATGTAATATGGTTATCGATGATTTTTCTTTCCGTGGTTGTTGGTGTCATCCAAGGGCGCCTTGATCAAGTTGTCCAAGCAGTTACAGATTCAGCAAAATTTGGTTTTGAAATTGCTCTAGGGCTTACTGGAATTATGACCTTGTGGCTAGGGATCATGGGAATTGCTTCTGAATCAGGACTGGTTACTCGTTTTGCCAGGCTTTTAAGACCGATTATGCGGCCTCTTTTTCCCGATGTCCCTGTCGAACATCCTGCTATGGGTGCCATGATTTTAAATATTGCGGCCAATATGTTGGGGTTGGCAAATGCAGCAACACCATTTGGGTTGCAAGCAATGAAAGAACTGCAGACACTGAATAAAAATGGGCAACAAGCAAGTGACGCGATGTGCACATTTCTGGCGATTAATACGTCTAGCATCCAATTAATTCCTGCAACAGCCATCGCTTTTCTTGCAGCAAACGGTAGTTCACAACCTAGTAGTATTATTGTTAGTGCCTTAGGAGCCACTTTGGTTTCAACCGTTGTTGCAATTGTTGCCGTAAAACAATTAGCCAAGTTACCTTCTTATCGTATAAAAGGACAAGTGACCAATGAGTAGTTTTGCACACCAGCTTTCAAATAGCTTGTTTTTAGCTTTTATTGTGGGCATACCACTCTATGGTGTTATTAAAAAAATTAATGTTTTTGATGCCTTTACCACCGGAGCAAAACAAGGATTTGAGACGGTTATCAATATTATTCCCTACTTGATTGCCATGCTTGTTGCGATAGGAATGTTGCGTGCCTCAGGCTTTTTTGAACTTTTAAATCAACTTCTTGGCCCCGTTTTGTCTGCTTTAGGCATGCCCTCAGACTTATTACCTTTAGCATTAATCAGACCTTTTTCAGGCAGTGCTTCAACAGGGGTTATGGCAGAGATTATTCATGAACACGGAGGCGATGCGCTAATTTCCAAGATGGCCGCGACAATGATGGGAAGTACAGAAACAACCTTTTATGTGGTGGCAATTTATTTTGGTGTTGTTGGTATTAAGCGCACAAGACATGCTATTCCTGCGGGGTTATTGGCTGATTTGGCCGGCGTGATTGCCAGCGTACTGATTTGTCGCTACTTATTTGCTTAAATTATTTCTAGTTTATACTTGCAACGTCGTTTAACGTTTAACAAGATGTGATCCATCAGACATTTTTAATAGTGCAAGAAGTGAAGCAGATTTTGCTTTAAAGTTAGCCAATTCACGGCCTGAGATTGGGAAGCCGCGCGGTAAATCAACCGTAGTAGGATTTCTGGGTTGATGATTAATATGAAACTCATAGTGACAATGAGGGCCGGAAGCTAATCCTGTTTGCCCGACATAGCCAATGACTTGTCCACGTTTTACATAGGAACCACGAGATAATCCCTTTTGGAATTTCAACATATGTCCATAGATTGAGCTATAGGTTTTATTATGACTGATCTTAATCATATTACCGTAGCCACTTTGGCGTCCGATAATTTCAATACGACCATCACCCGTAGCGCGAATGGGTGTACCAATAGGTGCCGCCAGATCAACGCCTTTGTGAGCACGACGATAATGCAGAATAGGATGATAACGAGAAAGACTAAATGTTGAACTGATATGGCTAAAGCGAAGTGGGTAACGATCAAACGCTTTCTTTAAACTGGTTCCTTGAGGTGAATAAAAATCAGAATGGCCGCTTCTGTCTGTATGACGAACTGCCTGATATGTTTTCCCTCGTGTTTTATAGCTGACAGCCAAAACATCACCAGCTCCTACCAGCTTATCTCCAATGTATTGACCTTGATAAACAATAGTAAATTGATCACCTGCACGTATATCTTTGGCGAAATTAATGTCCCAGGTAAATACTTCAGTCATCTGTTGCACAAGTTTGTAAGGAATATTATTACGTTTTGCTGTGCCATAGAGTGATCCACGAACCGTAGCAGTGACAACGCGGTTGCGATTTGTTGTCTTAGGAGAATTAATTTTGCTTTTATAATGTTGTCCTTCCCGATATATAACCAATGTTTGCATATTTGAGATGGGCATAACCATTTTTTCTAGGGTGTGTTTTTTAATTAAAAATTCCAATGATTGCTCAGTTTGTAAATGCGATAGCTGTTTGTTGTGAGGATTATCGCGCATGATTGTTTGCAGTGTTTGTGGACCTAGGCCTAATCGCTTAAAGACAGTTGCGAGTGAATCCCCTCGTCGTGTTTTTACTACGATCCATTCATTATTGGTTACCGTATTAACTGGTGGTGGATTTTTAGTAGCTGGTTGTAACTTCGTTGCTTCAACTGTTGCAGGCTTTTTTTCCGAAATTTTAGTAGGTATGGATCCGGCCGGAACTTTATCTTTAGCTGATAGTTTGACACTAGCAAGCGAGGAAGCAGGTTTACGTTCTTCTTCGTCTGCTTTAGGTATAGTGACCAATTGTGTTGGTTTGACTTCAAGGTTAACCGACGGTAGTTCACTAGGAGTGTAATTGGTTTTATGTTTATGAGGAAAAGATTTAACCAAAATAAAAGGCAAGGCGAATGCAATCACCAAAGCGATAAGAGCTACCAACTTAGATGGTTTATTCGTACTTTGTAATGAGACATTGGGTTGTTGATCCATGTTTCGCCTTTACTATTGTCATCCTGGAGAATGCTGTTATTAAAATGCTAAAGTAAACTTATTACAGTCATCTTCTGGTTCTGACCGCTTAGTCAAGGTAACTTCACTCACAATCTTTAAGATTGATGAATCAGCCACAACTAGTCAT